>RFHL01000754.1 GCA_003696875.1 Bacteroidota bacterium
AGCCGCTCCAGGCCAGCAGACCGAGCAGCCACCCGGACAGGCAGGCCCGGCGGGCAAGCCGCCGGAGCCGGGCCGGAGAAGGGCAGGTAGTTTTCATGGTAATCACTTATTTCTGGGGGGAGGTCGTGTCGGAAGCAGCCCGCAGGGCAGCCTGTTCGGCCTTCAGGGCGGCGACTTCTTGCTGTAGGGAGATCACATGCAGGTAGAGCTCTTCCAGCTTCTCTTGCAATTGTACCGCAAAGGCGGTCAGTTCCAGCCCCCCGGCCGCATCTACCTCGGCTTGGGAGACCACGCCCGGCAGGTGGCGATGGGTCGCGATATAGTCCGCTACCTCAGGCAAGGGCATCAGCGCATAATCCGGGGCAAAGACATAATCAGCCAGGGCCGCATCGGTCTTGAGACGGCCGGTTTTGATGCCTTTTTCCACATACAGCAGGTAGTCAGGATCAGAGGTGCCCGGCACCAGACCCACCGCCACCGGCCCGTCCATGCTGATGAGGCCTGACTCCTCAGCGGTCAAGTAGGGGACAAAGGTCGTACTGTGGCGCAGCTGAAAAGCCCCATCAAATACCCCGGCCGTACCACTGGCAGAGTAGCCCCGCACCCCGATGCCATTGAGGGAAAGGCCCTGTACGCCATAGCAACTCGCATTGTCGGCCCGGGCATAGAGGCCATATTTGTTGGAACCATAGGAGATAACAAAGATTCTGGAACGGCTGCTGCCGGCATTGACCTTGATCTGAATGCCTCCATCGGCAGCGCTGCCCATCCCCAAGGGGATGGAGGTAGTACTCACCCCACCGGAACTCAGAAGCTGAGCCATACACATGACGGGAATACTCATCAGGCTCCACAGCCCGAACGTACGTAGCAGGTTTCGTACATACATCATAGGAAAAGGGTTATGCTGAAAAAACACGACTAAGTAGTGAGCGCGCGGCAAAAGCCTGTAGCAACTATGATAAGATAGTGATTTGGGGGTGGGCCAGCAAGCAAAAGAGACAATAAATCACACAGAGTGACAAAAGTCATTTATTTCAATGCTCACCCACCCCAAATCTCCGTTATCACAACAATTCTCGACCATTCGCTCCGTGCGTAGCGCGTGATATTCCTCCGCCCTGTTTACCATCACCAGGTTCCCTACACCCATATGCACACAATAAATCCCAGCGAGATTCTTTATATTAGATAGGCCTGACCCCATCACTTAACCTTTCCGATCCATGCACACGAAAACCCCTTTCTCCTGTTTGTCCGGGCTGCTCATCGCCCTCTTTGTCATCACCGGCCTCCCCAGCCTGTCTGCGCAGTCCCTACCCGAGCGGGTCACCCGTAAAGTGACCCGCCGCGCCGAGCGCAAGGTCGAGCGCACCATCGACAATGCTGTCGACGAAGCGCTGGAAGGCATCTTCAACCGGCGCGACAAGCCGCAGCGTACCGAAACCGAAGGCGATAGCACCAACGTGGAGGTGACGCCCACCGAAAGCGGCGGCATCCGGGTGACGAATCCAGACGACGAAGTCGAGGTGACCATCGAAGAAGACACCAACCCCAGTGAGGCGCTGCCCAGCACCTTCACGGGCTATTTTACCATGGAGGTCACCGAGTCCAAGAACGGCAAGCCCAAAAAGGACTATCCCATGTCCGTGACCTACCACATCGACACCTACAAGTTTGCCTTTATCACCGCCGATCCTGAGAAAAACACCCAGATGACGGTCATCGTGGACCGGCAGGCCCGCAAGATGACCAATAAAATGGACAATGACGGCGAGCGTACCGCCACCGTCCTGCCCATGCCCCGCATCAAGGTGGGCGTGCGCAACCAATCGGTCGAGGAGGGCACCTACACCGTCAGCGAGACGGGCCGCACCAAGAACATCCTCGGCTATGATTGCCGCGAGTACCGGGTGGAAACCGAGGCCGAGGTCACCCTCGCCTGGGTCGCCGAGGCCTTCAATCCCGACTTGCAGCGCAGCTTCGACTTTGTCGAGGTCAATGGCAACCGGGGCGGCATGACCCATTACAACAACCTCTACAAGCTGCAGGGCATGGTCCTGGAGGCCCATACCGAGATCAAAGGCAAGAACGAAACCCGCGATATGTTTATCACCGATCTCGTCCCGGGCCTGGTCAAGCCCGAGGTCTATTCCCTCGATGGGTTTCAGGTCTCCGACGTGACCAATATGTTTGGGAATTAGGGCGGAGCGGCCAGAAGCCAGACCGCGCCGCTGTCAGAGAAGAGACGTCAGAGGAGGCTAGCCAGAGCCGTCAGCTTTGATGAACGCCCTCCAAAGCCAAAAGCGCCGCCCCCAATCCGGGAGCGGCGCTTTTTATCTGCGTACCAGCCTGCCCTAGCGGGTCAGGTTCCGGGCGATCACGATGCGCTGGATCTCGCTGGTGCCTTCGTAGATCTCGGTGATCTTGGCGTCGCGCAGCATGCGCTCCACGTGATACTCACGCACATAGCCGTTGCCGCCATGCACCTGTATGGCCTCACTGGCGCACTTCATAGCCGCCTGCGAAGCGTAGAGCTTGGCCATAGCGGCCGAGGTACCGTAATCCAGGCCATTGTCCTTTTCGAAGGCCGCCTTGAGCGTCAGCAGCCGCGCAGCATCCACCTCGGTGGCCATATCGGCCAGCTTGAACTGGATGGCCTGATGGTTCTTGATCTCGGTGCCAAAGGCCTTGCGGATGTGAGAATACTCCAGGGCGCGCTCCAGCGCGCCGGCCGCGATGCCCAGCGCCTGCGCGGCGATGCCGATGCGGCCGCCATTGAGGGTCTTCATGGCAAACTTGAAGCCGAAGCCATCCTCGCCGATGCGGTTCTCTTTGGGGACCTTCACATCATTGAAGTTGAGGGAATGGGTGTCCGAGCCCCGGATGCCCATTTTGTCCTCCTTGGGGCCGAGCTCAAAGCCCTCCATCTCGCGCTCCACGATCAGGCAGTTGATGCCCTTGTGGCCCTTTTCCTCGTCGGTCTGCGCCATGACGAGGTATACGCTGGCAATGTTGGCGTTGGTGATCCAGTTTTTGGTGCCATTGAGGCGGTAGTGGTCCCCCATGTCGATGGCGGTGGTTTTCTGCCGGGTGGCATCCGAGCCCGCTTCGGGCTCGGAGAGGCAAAAAGCCCCGATGATCTCGCCGGTGGCGAGGCGGGTGAGGTATTTTTGCTTCTGCTCCTCAGTCCCAAAGGTCTGCAACCCCCAGCACACGAGGGAGTTGTTGACCGACATGATCACGCCGGCCGAGGCGTCCCACTTGGAGATTTCCTCCATGGCCAGGACGTAGGAAAGGGTGTCCATCCCCCCGCCGTTGTAGGCGGGATCGACCATCATCCCGAGCAGGCCGAGCTCGCCCATCCGCTGGAGCAGCTCGCGCGGGAAGTATTCGTTTTTGTCCCGATCAATTACGCCGGGCTTCAGTTCTGTTTCGGCAAAATCCCGGGCCATGTCCCGGATCATCTGATGCTCTTCCGAAAGGGTAAAATTCATATGTCTGTGCGTTTGGAGGTCGCGCGTAGCGTAGCCAAAAAATGAAGAAAAAATCTCGCAGATGGATTTACGACCTACAAAAATAGGATTTTTCAGGGACTTTTGCCGGTCTTTGGGCATAGAAAAACCGAGGAGCCCCGGTCGGGCCTCCTCGGTCAGCGGCTAGGCGTATGGCCTAGCGCTCGTCGAGTACCGTCACCCCGGGGTGACGGGCCGGATCAAAGCGAAACTGTCCCTCGGCAAAGCCGAGGTTGGCGCGTAGGCCGACAAATTCATAGGTGGTGGTCGTCTGCCGCCGGTCGATCAGCGCGACCTTTTCCAGCAGCAGCGTGCGGGGATTGACCCACACGTAGGCCTGGTTGTAATCCAGGTCATCGTCCTGTATCGCCAGGTAGATTTTGTCACAGGTGATGCCGTGGACGGATTCGGTTCCTTCGTAACGCGCCTTGGCGTGGGCTTCGTAGATCGAGAAAATGGACTCCAGGGTAAAGCCCTCTTCGGGATCGTAGGGCATGATGGTGACCTCTTTGTCCTCCGGAAGGTAAATCCAAAGGGTCTCCAGATCGCAGTAGATCTCCTGATCCGGCATCAGCAAGGCATATTTGCCGCCTTTGTATCGGATCTTACCGGTGCGGGGCTCCACCTTGCGGGGCATCTGCGGGTTGTCGATGACGTAGCTGAAGTTGGCGGCAAAATCCTGCAGGGATTCCAGCTTCTGTTTGGACTCGCGCAAGACGCGCTCGGCCTGCGGGTCCTGGGCCACAGCCACTTGGCCTAGCCACAGCCCGAGCACCATGAGCATAAACAATCGGTGTTTGTACATGGGAAAAGCGTTGAGGGTTTGCTCTATTAAACGAAAAAAAAAAAGACGCTGGCGTACGTCGGTTCGGATATAGCAAAAAAGCTCCCACCGAAGGGGGAGCTTTGGGATTCGGGTCTCCACACAGGAGACCGGTGAGCCTTGGCCTAGCGCTCGTCGTAAACGTCTACGCCGCTATGGGCAGCGACATCAAACCGAAAAGCGGCGTCCGTCAGGCCGGTATTGGTTTCCATGTTACGGAATTCATAGGTCGTCGTGGTCTGGGTGCGATTGACCAGAGAGATCTTCTGCAGCATCTTGGTCTGCTTGTTGATCCAAAGGTAGGCCTGGTTGTACTCCAGGTCAGCATCTTTGATGGCCAGATAGATGTGGTGGCAGGCCGCCCCATTGACCGTTTTTTCGCCCTGATAGCGCGCCTGAGAGCTGGTTTCGTAGAGGTTGAAAATCGACTCGACATCCATGCCTTCTTCGGGATCGTAGTCCATGATGTTCACCTCGTTGTCTTCGCTGAGGTAAATCCAGAGGGTCTCCAGGTCACAGTAGATTTCCTGATCATCCATCTTGATGACGTACTTTCCCTGCTTGTACTTGAGCGAACCGGTCTTGGAGACGGCATTGCGCATGCCGGGGTTGGCGAGTTCGTAGGTGAAGTCAGCCGAAAAATCATTTAGCGACCGCAGCGTGGTTTTGGATTCCTCGAGGATGCGATCCGCCGAGGACTGAAAGGCGACGAAGCCATTGAACAGCAGGAAGCTGCTGCCCAGGATGGCCAAGGAAAACAAGAATTTTTTCATCGGAAAACAGGTTGGCTATTGGTTAATGATACAATTGCATCATAGGTTACTCAAATACCGTTCCAACTCTGCTTCGTCGGTGACCAAAACATCGCGCGCCTTGCTGCCGGAGTAAGGGCCCACGATTTTGGCCCGCTCCAATTGGTCGATGATACGACCGGCCCGGTTATAGCCCAGCTTCATCTTCCGCTGGATCAGGGAGGCCGATCCGATCTGGTAGCGCACGATCAGGCGGGCAGCCTCCTCAAAGCGACTATCCTGTTCAAAAGGCTCGTCTTCCTCCAGGTCATCGTCTCCATCGGTGGGCAGTTCAGGCAAATAGTAAGGCTCCGTAAAGCCCCGCTGCTGGGCAATGAAGTCCACCACCCGCTCCACCTCCGGCGTATCGATAAAGGCCGACTGAATCCGGATCAGCTCACTGCCGGTCGAGAGCAGCAGGTCTCCCCGGCCGATCAGCTGATCGGCTCCGTTGGCGTCCAGGATGGTGCGCGAGTCCACCTTGGAGATGACCCGATAGGACATCCGGGCCGGGAAGTTGGCCTTGATGATGCCGGTGATCACATTGACCGAGGGGCGCTGCGTTGCCACGCAGAGGTGAATCCCTACGGCACGCGCTAGCTGCGCGAGACGGGCAATGGGCATCTCCACCTCCTTGCCGGCGGTCATCATCATATCGGCCAGCTCATCGATCACCAGCACGATATAGGGCATGAAGTGATGCCCCTTGCGGGGGTTCAGCTTGCGGTTGACAAACTTCTGGTTGTACTCCTTCAGGTTGCGCACCCGGGCTTTTTTCAGCAGATCGTACCGCTGATCCATCTCCACGCACAAGCTCTTGAGCACCCGCACAGCATCCTGCACATCGGTGATAATGGGCTCATCCTGATCGGGCAGTTGGGCGATAAAGTGCTGCTTCAGTGCCTGGAAGAGGCTCATCTCGACCTTTTTGGGGTCGATCAGGACAAACTTGATCTCCGCCGGGTGCTTCTTGTACAGCAGCGAGGCGATGATCGTATTCAGGCCCACCGACTTCCCCTGCCCGGTCGCCCCGGCAATCAGCAGGTGGGGCATCTTGTTGAGGTCCCCGATAAAGACCTCGTTGGAGATGGTGCGGCCGATGGCGATCGGCAGCTCGCCCTTGGCATTGAGAAACTTCTCGGTGGTGAGTACCCCCCGCAGCGAGACGGTCTCCCGCTTGGAGTTGGGCACCTCAATCCCGATCGTCCCCTTACCAGGGATCGGGGCAATGATGCGGATGCCCAGAGCCGCAAGGCTCAGGGCGATGTCGTCTTCCAGGTTGCGGATTTTGGAAATACGTACCCCGGCTGCCGGCACAATCTCATACAGGGTCACCGTCGGCCCAATGGTGGCCTTGATGCTGGTGATGCTGATGCCGTAGTCCTCCAGCGTCTTGACGATCTTGTTTTTGTTGGATTCCAGCTCCTCACGGTCCACCTCCCGGCTCCGGCCGGAGCCGTGGTCTTCGAGCAGCTCGAAGGGAGGTCGCTCGTAGTCGGAGAGCTCCTTGGTCGGATCGTAATGCTCCAGGTCAAAGATCTCATCGGCATTTTCGATCTCCTGATCCGATTCGGGGACAATCTTTTCGATATTCCCCTCTTCATCCCGGCCGATGTTGTCGTCGCCAATCTGCTCCAACTGCTTCCGATCCGGAATCTCAATGACCGGTTCGTCCTTGGTTTCGACGATCGTCAGCTCAAGATCCGGGCCCTGGTCGCCCTTTTGGGACTCCGAGCTCCCGCTGCTCAGGTCCAGCTCGATCTCGGCGCCCTGCTCCGCCTTGGGTGGCACAGGCTTCACCGGGCGCACCGCCAGCCCCGTTTCGGGGGTGCCTTGGGTGGTCTCTTTTTCAGGCGCCTCCCCCCCCTCGGCTTTTGACTCCTTCCGGATCATGCCAGCCAGGGAGGCCTTGTTCTTGGCCGCCTTGTTTTTGCTGACCGGAGGGGCGGGGCGAGGAATATGGGGCAAACGGGTATTTCGCAAGGTCTCCACCAGCTGCGAGGCCCGCAGCTCGGCCTTGAAGTTGATGACGATGAATAGGATCAGGGCAAACAGCAATAAAAAGGCGATGCCCACATCGCCGACGAGGCCCACCATCCGAAAATTGAGGGCATGGCCGATGCCGCCTCCCAGGTCATAGCTCCCCTGCCCGATCAGCCGTTCGATATAGGCAAAAAAGACCGACCCGAAGAGGACGATAAACAGTACATACTTGAGCATGCGCCGGATGTAGACATAGTAGTCGTTTTCCAGCAGCACCAGCCCGATGATCAGGGTGTATACCACCGGGATAAAGCCGAAAATTCCGAAACCGCGCTCAATGATCCAGCTCGCCAGCTTGGCCCCCACAAAGCCCAGCCAATTGCTGACCTCGCGGGCCCGGTCGATGCCGGCATCGGCCTCGGACTGATCCGCCGGGCCGGTAAAAAAGTAGGACAGACAAGCGACCAGGGAGATGAGAGACAAAAAAACCAGGGTCCAGCCCAACACCTTCCGCATCAGGTCCTGCTTTTCGGGATCGTATCGCAGGGCCTGAAACCATTGGATGGCCAGGGTAATCGGCCCGGGGCCGGCCTTTCGGGTGGGCTTCTTCTTCCGGCGCGTGGTTGTGTTCTTTGCCACAGGCAATTGCGCTTTACTACCTCAGCCCATCTTCATGTATTGATCGAGCTGATAAAAGAAAAATAACTGAATGATAGGACATTAAGAATATGGCTCAATATACCGTTTTCTTAAGGAGAAAGCAATGAAGCCAGGGCAAAGATGCAAAAGGGTAAAACTATTAGCAAAAAAGCCGCCCCCAAAGGGGCGGCGGTACATAGCAGTACAGGCAATTCAGGCAGCATACGGCCACCTGTTTTCATAACGGCAGGTGTACCGGCTGTGGTATAGCCACCGCCTCTCCTAGCGCAGCAGCCAGCGCAGGGCCTGCTGCCCTGCGGGCCGGATCACGCGCAGCAGGTACAAGCCCCGCGGCAAGGCCGCGAGGTCCAGTTGCTCCGCCACCTCGGCCGGCGCCTGGGCGTAGGCCTTCTGCCAGACGACCCGCCCCAGCGGGTCGAGCAGGTACAGCTGCATCTCGCCGCCCGGCTGAGCCAGACGGATCTTTAGCTGCCCTCGCCCCTGGGCCGGGTTGGGATAGATCTGTATATCTAACTGATCCCGTGTCAACACCTCTAGGCTACTAATAATAGCCGGTATGGTCACTGAAGGAGAAGAGGCACATCCCGTAACCGGGTCCACAGCAATACAAAAATAATTCCCTGAACTTGGGGCCCGGAAAGGACTACCTTCACCTACGTACCCCTGATTTACCTCATACCATTCGTATGTAAGGTCAGGATCAACCCCTGCTACCAGAAGAATACTATCCCCATCGTAGGCAATGCTGGGCGTGAGCAGGCTTTGTTCTTCCACAATTACCGCTTCCGAAAACGACCGGCAATAGCTCCCCCGATCAATGGCCTCCACGGCATAAAAACCCGGTTCTGTTACGGTCAGGGTGCTGGTCCGGGCATCGGGGATGAAGGCACCATTCACATACCACTGTAGCGAGTCGGTGGCAAGGCTGGCCAGGACCAGGCTGTCGCCTGCGCACAAAAACAGGCTGTCTACCGGGAGGGTATCCCCAACCTGGGTGATAAAGGGGATGGGGGGCAAGGCATCTACGACGAAGGTATCCGCACAGCTCACCGTTTGCACCGGATGGCTGATGCTGAGGGTAATGGTCAAGCCTCCGCTGGTCAGGGTGATGCTACCCGGGTTTTGAGGGGGCGTGGTAAAAAACACCGAGGCCCCGCTGCCATTGGCACCGGTCGCGCAACCCTGGTCGGCGGTGACGGCGTCATCGTCCCACACCTGAAACTCATAGGTCCCCGTGTCAAGCAAAATGCCCCCGATGCCGGTGGCATAGGGCAGGCTGTCTCCACCACCTGCCAGCACGTTGCCGCTGGTGTTGACCAGTTCGTTGCCCTGTGGATCCAGCAGGATCCAGTACAGATCCGCGGCCCCAATCAGATCGGTGCAGGCCACCGCGTCAATGCTGATGCCGTCCAGAAAATACCCAATGGTATCTATGCTGGCACTATAGCTGACGATATATTGGCCGGCCTCTACCAGCGGCTGGGGGCTGGGATTTTCATCGCTGGTGGCATACTGCAACCCGCCGGGGCCAGACAGTTGCCACTGATAGCTGAAGCCGGCCTGTCCCTGGCTGGGGATTTCGTTTTCCATGCTCAGCACCGCCGGCTCACAATGGGAAGTGAGACTCAGGGTGTAGCAGGCCCCGGTATACTCGCAGGGGGTAACCGTAAGCGGGGCCTCGTAGGTGGCCGGATTGTCCTGCACCACCCCAAAAGCCGCCAGTTTCGCCGTAAAGGCCACCACCAGGGGGTAATCCGCCGGCACATTGGGCGTACCAAAAAAGCGGATACAACCGACGGTATCGACCTCCGCACTGTCGGGATGCACCACATAGCTGCATCCGGTCAGGTTGCATTCCCAATCCAGGCCATCGGGCAAGCCGATGATGCTGTCGATGGTAAAGGAGACGAAGGGGAAGGTCAGG
The DNA here is from genome assembly GCA_003696875.1 of Bacteroidota bacterium. Taxonomy (GTDB): domain Bacteria; phylum Bacteroidota; class Bacteroidia; order J057; family J057; genus RFHL01. Next base: position 9,697 of record RFHL01000754.1, read on the forward strand.
GTATTACCCGCCACGGTGACCGTCGTATCGCGGGGAAATACAAAGGTGACCACTTCCTCATAGTACTGGCAGCCGGTGGCCTCGGGCAGGGTGTCGGGATAGATTCCCGGGATGTTGGGCACCAGGCTGTCAGGCACACACTGGGCGGAGAGAAAGGCAGCCGGGCCCATCAGCAGGGCCCAGGCGAGTAGCAGGCGAATTGTTTGCATACGTCGGCATATGAAGGTCCAGAGAGAAAAAGGCGTATCAGGCTGGCTGCGAAGCCGGGCGGGCCGCCAGGCCCGCGAGCAGGTGCCTGACCATATCCGGCCCCTGATAGACGAAGCCGGAATAGACTTGCACGAGGGCGGCCCCCGCATCTAGGCGGGCCTGTGCATCGGCGGCATCCATGATCCCGCCTACCCCAATCAGGGGCAGATGCCCCTGTCGCCGGCTGGCGAGATAGCGCAGCACTTCCCCGGCCCGCGCCCGCAGGGGGGCGCCACTCAACCCTCCCGCGCCTAAAGACGCGATCTGGGGCTCGGGGCTGCTCAGCCCCGCACGGGAAATGGTGGTATTGGTGGCGATGAGCCCATCAAGCCGGGTCTCCTGGGCGACCGCCAGGATGTCGTCCAATTGGGCTTCGTTCAGATCCGGAGCGATCTTGAGCAGCAAAGGCCGGGCCTTGGGCTGGGCCTGATTGTGGCGCTGCAGGGTCGCCAGCAATTCGGTGAGCGGTCCCCGCTCCTGCAGGCTGCGCAGGCCCGGGGTGTTGGGCGAACTCACATTGACCACAAAGTAGTCGACCAGATCGAAAAGCCGCTCAAAGCAGCGCAGGTAATCGCCGGTAGCCTGCGCGTTGGGGGTATCTTTGTTCTTGCCAATATTGGCCCCGATGATGAGGTCTCCCCGATCGCCCATACGGGCGAGGCGGTCAGCCATGACTTCCACTCCGGCATTGTTGAAGCCCATGCGGTTGATGATGGCCCGGTCGGCCGGCAGGCGAAAGAGGCGGGGCCGGGGGTTGCCGGCCTGCGGTCGGGGGGTTACCGTACCGAACTCCAC
>RFHL01000755.1 GCA_003696875.1 Bacteroidota bacterium
AGCCGCTCCAGGCCAGCAGACCGAGCAGCCACCCGGACAGGCAGGCCCGGCGGGCAAGCCGCCGGAGCCGGGCCGGAGAAGGGCAGGTAGTTTTCATGGGAAAGGGGGGCATGAATGATGGGGAAGGTAGACCTTTCATGGTGTGGGAGGGCGTTGTATGGGACAAAATGATTGGCGGGTGTCTACCGCCGCACCACCTTCACACTCCTGCGGGCTTCGCCCGCAAGCATGACCACCTCGTAGATCCCGGCAGCCAGCTGCCGGGTGTCGAAGGTATGCTCTTGCGGTCCCGCCGCCTGCGCCTGCGCAGGCAGCAACGCCCGTACCGGCCGGCCGAGCATGTCATACAAGACCAGCGAGACCGTGGCCTTGGCCGGGAGGTCATAGCGCAGGGTGATGGTCTCGTCGAAGGGGTTGGGGAAGGCGGTGAGGGAAAGCCGGGTTTTGACGCCTTCCTCCTGCGCATGAGCATGCTCTGCGTATTGCCGCCCCCGCCGGGAAAGGATATCAGCTTGATATTGGGTGCTGTCGCAATAGCAATACAATTGAGCGGGAGTCTGGGGAAGATTTGGACTCCCACACGCGATGGGCTCGGTACCCGGTACCAGGCTGATGTGGGGAGATAGTTCCACATCCGGCAGAATTGTAATCGATTTGCCGGCCAAAACGGTGACCGGGCTACTCGCGGACAGGTCTCCCTCTACCGTGACCTCGCCCCAGGCCTGGACATCGCCGGTCAGGGTACCGCTGACAGCCAGGCTGAAGGGCACCACCGGCGAAGCCGGGAGCGGGCCACTCGCCGCCTGGATCTCCACCGGAAAAGTCAGAATCTGCTGAGACAAGACAGGAAAGCCATCGCTCCCCGTCGTGCTGGAAAGGTAGGTATTGGCAAAGCGCAGATAGACCGTATCCGCCTAGGGGCCATACCAGTTTTCATCACAGGTGAAATGGTGATTATCCAGATAGAGGGTAAGGGATTCCAGGCATTCGACCGGCAAAAAAGGCGAGAGATAGGTGTAGGGATCAGGGCCTTCCTCCAGATTGCCCAGGCTCACCTCATGGGCATAGTAGCTCCCATTGCCTCCATAGCTGTCTTCCTCCAGGGGCCGGTTCTTGATGACCAAGGCGACCGAGATGTCACTGCGACTCAGGTCTATGCGGGCAGCGGGGTTGAGGGCATACTTCAGCGGAGTGGCGAGGCGGTAGGAAAAGGCCTCTATCGTTTCCTCCTCCAGGCTGGGCGGCCCGCCGGGAGGATCGTAACAGATGCCCAGGGTGCTGGTGCTCACGCTGCGATAGCGCTCGACTACCGGCGTCTCCAGCAGGGCAAATACGCCGAGTTGCTCATTGTACAGGGGATAGTAGGGTTGATTGGTATAGCCCGCCTCCGGCAGGTTGTCGCTGCCCTGGCTACCTGGTACAGCAAACTCCGTCGCTTGCTGGGGATTAGGGTGAGCGTGAATGGTGCCACTCATGCTGATCTCCCCACGAATAATGGCGGGCGGGGACAGGGAGGGTTTAGGGGGATCTAAGGATTTCCTGAATTTGATGATGCTCTGGGCATAATTGATCCCTTTGGCTGCTACTTTTAGAGGATCGCCGAAGTTTATATCGGCCACAATTAGCTCTGCCTTTAGGTCGGGAGTTAGTTCTGCTCCCAACTCAAGCCCAGCCTTGAGCACATCCAGAGCCGCCACGATGTCGATTTCCCCCTTTGCGGTCATTTCTGCCATCAGTTCGTCATACATTCGCTTGGCTTCCCGGCTTACCTGAACACCGGCGATAACTTCGGTACCATCTGTATAAACACTATTCAGGTAATCCACATCGTAATCGTGGCTCAGGCCATCAAATGCTTCCAGGGGATCATGTGAGGTGGCGGCCAGCCGCCCTCGAAGCTCAATATCCATGGTCTGGATAGGCATGAAGTAGACCCGAAAAGCTGCCTGATTAGTGGCTACACAGGAATCATAGGCAATGGGAAAAGCCGCATGGACAAATTTGATAGGATCATTGGGAAAAGGGAAGCGACTCTTTACCGAGCTGACGGTGGTAGGCTGGTCCAGAGGCTGAGCAATGGGGTGAGCATACCCCAGCATCCCCGCCGGCTTGTATGTGGTCCGGTTCGCATCATTCTTGTCCGAGAAGCGAAGCTCAATTTGAAAAACATTGGAGCGAAAATCATTGTAGGCTCCAAAGACATGTAGCATGCCGGAGTGCCGGTTGTACAAAATCAGTATCGGCACCGAGCGCTGATGTCCCGACACGCTAAACTCTGTCGCCCCACCCACCATCATGCCAAAGCCCCACTGGATCAGCTCCCAGCCATCTTCCGGATAGAAGTCGCTATCAGCTCCGAAGGCCAGGTAGTTGAGATCGGAGTTGTTGTTGTAAAAGGGATTGGAGAAGGCAGTCTGTGACGAGTAGTTGCTATACATGTTGACCGGGGCCAGGTAATTCTGCCCAAACCAGTCAAACGTATTCACCGCCTGCCCAGGCTCGTGGTTGTAGGCCTTACCGGGACGCGGATCAGTCGAGATGCCCACCGAGTCAATGGTCAGCAGAGAGTCGCACTGGCTAAACACTGGCGATAATACTCCCAGGCCGCTGATCAGCAGCCATATATATAGAGGTTTCATATGGTTGGTCTTATTATACAAGGTGGCAAATGCCCCCAA
>RFHL01000061.1 GCA_003696875.1 Bacteroidota bacterium
GCGCGGGTTGGGCGCACAGCAATAGCGCGCAGCCCAGAAGGGCTTTCAGCATTGCGATGATCCTGTGTCTGAGAGGGGAGCGGGAAGCGCCCCGGCCCTTAAAAGGGGTGTGTGAGGGCCGGGGCTCTGGCAAAAGTTCAAGAAGGGATTTTCTCGAAGAAAAACGTACCGCTCCCTATGTGCCGGGTAGCGCCGGCTCGCATGCACCCGCATTGGCGGGGATCTCTCTCCGGCCCCGTGAGGATGCTAACCGGCTATCGTGAACTTGAGCCTGGGTTTCACGATCACGTGCTCCCGCAGCGGGTTGCACCGGTAGGTGACGGTTTCCCAGAACTCTGCCGGGCCGTCCTCTGCCGCCTCCGGGATTTTTACCCGGTAGCGCACGATCTTGATGCTGCCATCACCCACCGGATTGAACCCACCTGCGCCCGGCAGCTGCCAGATGTTCCCCTGCCCATCGCGGATGAAGTATTTTGCCTCCGCAGGGCATTGGCTGCGCTTCTCGGCGCGCCACTCGACCTGTATGTAATCGCCGCGCGCAACAATTGGCGTCTGCACCTCGCCACCGTGTACCACGAGCGGATCGGGCTCGATATAGAGCCACCACGCGGCCAGGGCCACGACCAGGCCAAGGCTCGCTAGAAAACACCGCTCGAACCATCGCGCCGCACGTATCGCCATCACCGCCATCCTATCATCTTCACGAGACCGGCGAGGAAGGCGAGCAGGATCGAACCCGCAAGCCCGTATGTGATGCGCTGCACAGGCGCGAACTGGTCTTTCGTGACGTACTGATCCTTGTTGTCCTTGCGCAGGGCATGGATGTCCTTTTTCACGCCATCCAGGTCACGGGCAATGGCATTTGTCCTCTCGTCTATGCGGGCGAGCAGGGCGCCATTAGTCGGTTTATCAGTCATCCGCGTCCCCAGAACAGCCAGCCAAATACCCTGACAGCAACCCATGCTGCCCAAGCCCACACGTGGTGCCCCCGATCCACTATGCAGCGCCAGAGCATGGCGTCAGCCGCC
>RFHL01000756.1 GCA_003696875.1 Bacteroidota bacterium
AAAAAACATCTCAAACAAAATGACCTTTTATGTTTTTTCCCAAATAAGACCGTTCATTCACAAAAAATGACCGTTCGCGCAGCCTAAATAACCGCTCACGCATTTCAGCTTACCATTCACAGTTCAATGCCCTAAGTTTGAAACATGAAAGGGCGATAATCCTGGATTACAAGAGCAAGGGCTAGGGTCGATTCATCCCATTAATGGTTTGAGTCCCCCTAGTTTTTTTTATGCCTATTTTTGGCCGCCCTCCTGCCTTCCCGGCTTCTTTTATTCGTATTTGCCCCGCTTTCGCAATTGAAGCGGGTGAATTTACCGTTGCCGCAAGGGATGTGACCATTCGCGCAATATAGATCTGGCCACAGATATGGGATATGTAATTTAATGATACAGGACGGTAAACCTGGAATTACAAGAGCAAGGACTAGGGTCGATTCTTCCCAAGGGGAGAGTCCCCCTAGTTTTTTTATGAGATCGGTTAGGCCCTGTCGTTTGCCCGATTGGCCACTATATGCTACCTTTCTCTGCCGATGTCCGGGCGGGCAGACCGGGGCCTATTCCACTTCTGCGCGCCCCATACCGTTTTTTCCATGCGCAATAGTTGGGTTTGGTACACGACCCTGGGGGTCTTTTATCTGGCTTTGGTCTGGACAGGCTATGCATTTGAGCGGCAGTCGGCGGAGATCCGCCGACTGCAGGTGGACGAGGAGTTGGAGGGCCGCTTTGAAGGCAACGACTGGGTAAGCTGGCGCAATACGGAGGCGGGCGTAATCGCCGATCAGGTACATCCGCTGCCGGGTTACAAGCCTATCGACCAGCGCCGTATCCGGCAGGGCGACCGCCTGCTGGAGCTCGACTTCAACAAGATCGGCCAAGCCGAGGTGGTGGACCGCATCACACAGGCTGCGCGCCCGGGCCACATCTTTGTGGCCAAGTTTGAGCGAACCGACCCCTACTCGCAGACCGTCGAGGTAATCGAGGCTATGATCAAGAATGGCTTTCGCCTCGTCTTCTCCTACAATCACACCCCCTTCCTGTGGCACCTCTCCGGCTGGATCGGCGGTCTGGGGGCCTTGCTGGCCTTTATCATCCTGGCCATCCTGCTGCCCCTGGCCCGTACCGACCGGCGCAAGTACATCCCTCTGCTGGGCATGGTCATCAGTGCCCTCTTCTGGCTTTTTCTACAGCTGCTGAGGCATGTGTACCTGATCGTGGAGAGCGACCTGGAGCGTACCGGGGTCGAAAAAGCCTACCTGCTGCTGTACATGGCGCTGCTTTTCTCATATGGCATCTTCTACTTCCTCTTCAAATCGGGCGCCCGCCACGTACTCCTGAGCCTCCCCTCCGTCTTACTGGGAGGCTTCTTGTGGTACCGGGCCTATCAGGTCGTATACATCAGCCACGAGCTCAAGTACTTTCACGATCTGATCGAAAGCTACACCCTGATCTTTTTCCTCCTCCATCTGGTGGCAGCCCTCTGCCTCTTCCTGATTGACCGCTGGCCAGAGCGAAAGCTGAGCAGTTTTCTGGGCCTGGGAAGCATCGTACTCATTGCCAGCGCAGGCATCGCGTATTACGCCCTGCCCGAGGCCCAGGCGCTGGTAGATCACGAGCAGGCGCTTTTCATTTTCCAGGTCATGGCCTTTTTCCCCCTGATCAACGCCACCCTGCTGCAACTGCAGTTTGGCAAGGTCAGCCTGGTCGTCACCCAGACGATCCAGTATCTGGTCGCCTTCCTGGTGAGCATTGTCCTTTACCTGTTTATCAATCAGGTATTTGAGTATGTCCGGCCGACCATACAGTACCGGCAGATCCTGGAGTTTGTCACCTTTCTGCTGGCCATTCTGGTGCTGCGCCTGCTGTATATGGCCAATGAAAACCGCCTCAGCAAGTACTTTGTCTCCGATCAGCGGGAGCGGCTCAACAAGTTTCGCTCCTTCATCGCCAGCATCCCGCGCTATACCTCGGCCGAGCAGCTGTGCCGTGACCTGGAGACGCAACTACAGGAATATTTCCGGGCCGATCCGGTCGAGCTGGTGTGGCATGAAGCCGAATCGGCGGAGGCGGAGCCGCGCTGGGAGCAACGGGTATACCCCCGCCTCGTGGCTGAGAATGCTGTATGGTCGCGAACCAAGGAAATTTCCCCCCTGCGCTTTGAAACCGACCTGGAAAAGACCCTGAACAAAACGCCCTACACGCTTCTCTCCCCCGTCACGATAGACGAGGAAAAGTATGGCCTGCTCCGTCTCGGCCGCAAAAAGCGCGGCGTCTACAACCTCTCCGATCTGGAGCTCATCTCCAGCCTGATCCAGCAGACCCAGCTGACCCTGAATGTGCTGCAGCTGGTGCAGCGGGAGAAAGAGCTCATCCAACAAACCTACGAAGCCAACCTCACCGCCCTGCGGTCCCAGATCAACCCCCATTTCCTCTTCAATACGCTCAACTCGATCGGGGAGCTGGTCCACGAGTCGGCCGACCTGGCCGAGCAGGCCGTCGAGAAGCTTGCCTTCATCTTCCGCTATACCCTCAAGAAATCCAGCGAAAACTTTGTCCCCCTGGGCGAAGAGATTAATCTGATCACCACCTACCTGGAACTGGAAAAAATCCGCTTTGGCAGCCGCCTGGATGTACATATCGAGGTGGAGCCTGGCATGAAGGACGTCCTCATCCCGGCCTTTATCCTGCAGACCCTGGTGGAAAACTGCATCAAGCACGGCATCGCCAAGATCCTGCACAACGGGCTCGTTTCGGTCGAGGCCTTCCGACAGGAGGAGTTTCTGGTGTGCGAGGTGGTGGACAACGGGCCAGGCATTGACCTGACCCGGATCCACAAGAGTACCGGCCTGAGCAACAGTATTGCGAGGCTGGAGAATATTTACGACCTTAAAAATCTTCTCTATTTTGAGAATACGGGAGAGGGCACGTATGTACGGCTCAAAATTCCACTTGGACAACACGCGCAACTTCCTTAATTAGCGAGAAGTGCCGGAGAATCGCGGGTGTCCTGAATAATGGGCACAGCTTTTGCTTTTTTAGGAAAAAGCCCTTTTGCGCGCCCCAAGGCATTTTGGGTCGGCTGATGTTCGTTCTTTGTCCGCGACCTTCTCGGATGTAATATATTTCACAGATTTGATCCTAATACCTGTCTGCCGAGCCCGCTGAAGCCGGCATTCTCCTTCTCATACGACTGACTCATTATCTTTACTGGTATGTCCAAACTGCGTGTCCTCATCGCCGACGACGAACTCCCTGCTCGCAATAAAATGAAACGCCTGCTCGGCAAGATCGAAGAGGTCGAGCTGGTCCACGCCGCCGAAAACGGCTTCGACGCCCTGGAGCACATTCAATCCCTGAAACCTGACCTGGTCTTCCTCGACATTGAGATGCCCGGCATGAACGGCCTGGAAGTCGCCGAGAGCATTGATCTCGAAGATATGCCCTCGGTGGTCTTTGCCACCGCCTACAGCGAGCACGCCATCAAGGCCTTCGAACTCAATGCGCAGGACTACCTGCTCAAGCCCTTCAACGAAGATCGCCTGCGCGCAGCGGTGGAGAAAGTGAGCACCAACCGCGGCGAAACTGCCCTGGACAAGGAAAAAATTGCCCAGATCCTCAAATCGGAGCTGGCCGAGGACATCAAGACGCCCTTTGCCAACAAGGTTCCTATCCCGACCCGTGACCGCTACAAGCTGATTGATTACGAGGAAATCGTCTGCATCGAGGTCGAGGAGCGCAGCGTGCGCCTCTTCACCGCCGACAAGTCCTACCTGCTGAATCATACCCTGGACACCTTTGAGCGTAAGCTGCCCCAGGATATGTTTTTCCGGGTCAACCGCTCCTGCATCATCGGCCTGGGGCATGTCAAGGAAATCGTGATCTGGTTTGGCAACCGCTTCAAGATCATCCTTTCCAACGGCAAAGACGTCATCTCCAGCCGGGAAAAATCCAAGATCCTCAAGCAGGTCCTCAAGTTTTAGGCCTGCTTGTTATACCTCGAACGGCTGCCTCCCGCAAGGAAGGCAGCCGTTTTCTTTTTTAGGGGAAAAACCAGGAGGTCAGAGATTGCGGGCTTTAAAGGTATCTCCCTGGGAAAGGTCACCCGTCTCCAGACCCTTGCGAAACCAGCGCAAGCGCTGGGCGGAGGTGCCATGCGTAAAGGATTCGGGCACCACATAGCCCTGCGCCTCCATCTGGAGGCGATCGTCCCCGATGGCCTGTGCGGCCTGCATCGCTTCCTCAATATCGCCCTGCTCCAGGATGTTTTTCATCCGCTGCGCGTGATGGGCCCACACCCCGGCCAGAAAATCTGCCTGCAGCTCCAGCCGGACCGAGAGCGCATTGTACTCAGCCTCACTGATACGCCGCCGCTGGGCGTGCACCTGATCCGTGATGCCCAGCAGGTGCTGCACGTGATGGCCCACCTCATGGGCAATCACATAGGCCATGGCAAAATCTCCCGGGGCCCCAAAGCGGGTCTTGAGCTGCTGATAAAAGCTCAGGTCGATGTAGAGCTTGTCATCAGCCGGACAATAAAAGGGGCCGGTGGCCGCACTGGCAAAGCCGCAGGCCGAGCGGGTTTGGCCTTCAAAGACAATCAGGACCGGATGGCGATAGCGCTGGTTGAGCTGCTCCTGAAAGAGCTTGTCCCAGACGTCCTCCGTGTCCTTGAGGACCACAGCCACAAACTGCTCCAGCTCGGAGTTGGGGGCCGACTGACCTGGGGCAGGCTGCTCGTAGCCCGCCGGACTCTGTTGCACCTGCTGCAAAAACTGCATGGGGTCGCCTCCCAACAGGAGCACGACGACAAAGATGACGAGGGTTCCCAGACCGATCCGGGTCCCGTTGCGGCGAAAACCGCCACCACCGCCGCTTCCGCGGCGGTATTCCACATTTGAGCTGCCTTGCCGGCCTTTCCAGCGCATAGGATCAGGGGTTAAATACAGAGGGAATATGTATGGGATGGACAAGATAAGGAGAAGTAACCAATCTTGAGCATTATCCTCAACCCCCACATCCAGCCCGGGCCAAAAGCCGGGGCTGGATACTCTCATTGAACTTCATGCGATGTTTATTCCAGCTGCAAGCGCAGGCGGTAGATGGCCTCTGCATGCTGCATGTGCAGCACATAGAGTCCCGCTGGCAGGTCGGGCAGATGCACCTGCTGGCCCTGGCCGGTGGCCTGCCAGGACCAGTCCTGGATATACCGCCCCTGCAAGTCCTGCAGAGAAAGTTTTACCGTCCCCTGGACCGTCGCGGGCAGATCTACCGACAGCTGGCTGCGGGCCGGATTGGGATACACCGCCCAGTCGGCGGGGAGGGCATCAGACAGTCCCGTGCTGGTCCGGGCGCAGGTGTCGCAGCTCGACCAGCAGGGAGCCGGGAGAAACAGGTCCGAAGTCCCAACCGATACCGCCCGGTCATATCCACCAAAGAAGGTGGCCACCACCCCGCATTCCGCCGGCACGCTTTCCAGGCCGCTTACAGTACGACCATTCAGGAATCGATACTGAAAGGTCGTATCCTGAAGAACCGAAATCTCTACCGCCCACAGGTTTCCATCCATATTCACCATAGGGGTGCCTGGCCACTGCCAATTGTTGAAGGAGCCAACGACATACAGGCCATCGGCAGAAACCGCCTCTTCACCCATTTCGATCTGGAAGAGCACCTTGCTCTTGGGCGCCTCCCGCCCCGGACAGGCCGAGCAGGTGCTCCAGCAATAGGCGGCCAGGGTATCAGGCCCTTCCACAAAAACGGTGCGATAGTCTCCGCTCAGACAACGCATTGGCCCGGCAAAGCCCTCGTCTATGTCTAAATCACCGATGGAGTAGTAGAAGAGCTGCCACCCTAGTGGCAGATCCAGGGTGACTGAGTAAATGCCATCGCCATCCGGATCGGTGAGCTGATCGCAATCGCCGCAAAAGGCGTTCATCGTTCCCCGGACGAATACCGAATCAAAGGTCAGGGAGTCAATCATATTCCGCATATCCACCTGGAAAGTAACCGGCACCCCGCAAGGGGTGCATTGACTCCAGCACACAGTATCGGACCACCCACTGACCGGCAATACGACCTGACGAGCATTACCCTGTATCTCGGGTACATAAACGGCACAGGCACCAGTATCCAACACCTCCGATCCACCCCCCTGGTTGGCGACGAAACGATACTGATGGGTCCCGGCCGGGAGTTGCAAGGTCTTCCCGTACACGGTTCCCCCTACGTTGGTAAGGGGAATATTTGCCCAGTTGTTGAAGCTGCCCTGAACGAAAACCGAATCATAGGCATTGGGGTAGGTCTCCATATCCAGCACCAGGGGCAGGGGATGCCGGCATGCCCCGCAAGAGCCAAAACACACCACGTCCAGGACCATGTTGGCATTTCCTACGGTCACCTCCCGGTTGTTAATCCCTGGCACACCTGAATATGCGCCGCAAGAGGCCGGCACGCCCTCAATATCTTCGCCATATACAAACTTATACTGATGGTCGCCCGCTGGCAATTGGACGGTTTTCTTCCACACCCCATTGCCATAGTGGATCATTTGGGTCCCATTGGGAAGCCAGCCCTGAAAGTCGCCCATCAGCCATACTTTGTTCGAAGAGAGCATTTCTTTGGACACATCCACCTGAAATGTTACGGCATATGTCTCTGGGCAAAGCCCACATCTCCCCCAGCAAGTGGGGTCCAGATTCGTATTTCCAACGATCGTAGCCTTCCGCACGAGGGTTCCTCCCAGGTTACTGGTGCAGTTGCCCGGCGATACCATCTCTTCTACCACCGCCCCACTGTCCAGCACAAACTTGTACTGCACCGGTCCCGAAGGAAGCAAAAAGGTCCCGGTCCAGACATCGTCGCCGTCTGGGTCCGTCAGCGCGTCACAATCCGTACACCAGTTATTCCAGCTCCCCTGAACATGCACGGTGGAAAATCCGCCCAGAAACAGGCTCATGTCTACCGTAAAGGTCACTTGATTGGTGCCCTGGGCAAATATTCCTCCCGAAAACAGCAGACAGGAGAGGAGAACAGTGCTCAGAAAAGGACGCATAGCATCGGATATTATTATCATTAGTAATATCCAAAAGTTACAGTATCCAGCTTGGATTTGGCAGACGATTCGCCTTATTTCCTATCCTGATCCGGACCGTTGTTAAGAAAGGCGTCTTTATAGCGCAATTTCCCGGTCCGGCCATCCAGAAACCAGAGATACATGAGGTCAGGCACCTCTGGCACAGGCGAATAGGCCAGGTACACGAAAAAGGCCGCTTCCGGCTCCGGCGGAGCTGGCGGGACCAGTACGGGCATAGGCTCCCGCAGCCCCTGCGAGGACGGCCGGGGCGGGCTGGTCATCAGCTGCAAACTGAGGAGCACCGCTCCCTGGCTGCCGGACACAAATGCGACCTCAGGGTAGGCCCGTACCTGGGCAGGCGTTGCCAGGGCCAGCGCTTCGCGGGCCACGGGGGCAGTGGCATGGTAGGGCGGCATCAGATGGGTCCCAGCCCGATCATAGGCCTGGATGATTACCGGCGGCACAGGGATATCGGCTTTCCGTAAAGCATAGGTAAAGGTCGCCATCCGGCAGGCCGTGTCGGGGGTGAGGGTACAGGGGAGCGGCTCGGGCCCATCGCAGCGGCTTTGGGCGCAGCGTAGCGCAAAAAGGTCTGCCGCATCGGGCAGGACCAAGGCCAGCAGGCTGTCGGCTTGCGGCTGCAGGCGGGCTTGCATAGCCGCCGCCTGGCGGCGGGCGGCCTCGGCCCGCCGGGCTTGCCGTGCTGGCGTCTCGGTCCATGACGGCGATCCCTGGCCGTTTAGCAAAGGACTCAGGTCCCGCTCACCTCCGGACAGGGTATCAGTCACCAGCCGAAAATCAAGAGGATTCCGCCCAAACCAAAGGTCCACCTCCAACCTGCCCGGACGAAAGCACAAAGCGACAAAGTCCCCGTCCTCCAGATTGTGCAGCTGCACCCGCAGGCTGTCCCGCTGTCGCCCGGCCTCACGGATCACCCAAAATGATAGCTGATTCCCGGGAGGAACGACGCCATAATCGAAGTGGACGCGCCCCGCCTCAACCCGCATCGCCGCTTTCCCATCCGCTTCAATCCGGTACCGGCTTGCTCCGGCACGAAAGCTCACCCGATGCGCCCGGGAGCGGGCCCGAATCTGCGGCGCATCTTCCCGGCTGTGAAAAAGGTAGGCAGGATCCAGCAAATCAAGGGAAAAGGTATATTGGGTGCCGTACTGGGCCCACACTTCTCCGGTCGTCAGGAGCAGGATCATCAAAATAGGTAAGCGAGCGGACATTTTTTCCCGACTTTGTTTTCCTATTTAGAGGCACGTCCGGCTGTTATTCCATAGCTTCCTTTCATTCATACCTCCCACCTATGGCAGAAATCAAAACCAAACACTATCCCAACGACGAAGTCACCATCGTATGGAAGCCCAGCCTGTGTATGCACTCCGAGCGCTGCTGGCGGAGGCTGCCCGAGGTCTTTGATCCCAAGGCCCGGCCCTGGATTGATCCCCCCAGGGGGCCAGCTCCGAGCGCATCATTGCACAGGTCAGGCAGTGTCCCTCCGGGGCGCTTTCCTACTTTATAAATACCGAAGGCCCCGAAGGCACGCCTCCCCCCTCGGACTCCCTGGTGGAGCCGCTAGCCAACGGCCCCTTGCTGGTCCATGGCCCCATCCGGCTCAAAGGGCCGGATGGCGAAACCCGGCTGGACAGCCGGTCCACGGCCTTCTGCCGCTGCGGGCACTCCCAAAACAAACCGGGCGCAATTGCGCTTTGTCCCAGCGAAAAAAATAAAAGAGGTAGTAAGAGAGCGGCCAGCAGTTTCGGATATGGATAAAAATTACGATTCTCGAATTTCCCCAAGAAAAGCTGGCCTCTTCTTCACCTCAATAGGGTATTTC
>RFHL01000757.1 GCA_003696875.1 Bacteroidota bacterium
AGGCTTGACCAGAAGAAATACCCTATTGAGGTGAAGAAGAGGCCAGCTTTTCTTGGGGAAATTCGAGAATCGTAATTTTTATCCATATCCGAAACTGCTGACGAAAGTAGTGGGAAGGGAATAAAGTGCTAAATTGTGTAGCATGAATGAGCTTTACGAAGAACTATTGAATTTGCCGGAATTAGAGATTACTCATGTATCCGTGGGTGATGGTCAGATTGATATTTGGTGTCGGTCTCGCCTGGGTGCCGGGGTGTGCCCCAGTTGCCTGAAGCAAACGAAAGTTGTGAACCAGGTTCAGGAACGCCGGGTTCAGGATTTGTTGATCAGTGGCCGGGCGGTTTATCTTCATCTGGAAAGTCGCCAATGGGTCTGCGAAGATTGCGGTCGTCATTTTTATGAGCGCTATAGCTTTGTGGAGCCCCAATCCCGGATGACCCAGCGGTATGAGCAGTATCTGTATCGCCGCTGCATCGGAGTTGATTTGCAATATGTGGTGGTTCAGTATGATCATAGTTGGTCGGTGATTAACCGGATTTTCCAGAAGTGGTCGGCTCGCTCCTTGTCTGAGGTGAATTTGTGGGGCCCTGTTCGGGCTTTGGGCATAGATGAGATTGCCTTGTACAAAGGCCGGGGAAACTACGCCTGTGTGCTGGTGAATTTGGAGACCGGCCAGATTCTCGATCTGCTCGAAGATCGCACCAAAGACTTCCTGATCAACTACTTCCAAGCGCGGGGAGAGGCCTTCTGTAATCAGATCGAGGTGTTTTCCTGTGATCTCTGGGAGGGCTATGTGGGGGCTGCCGAGGCCTGTTTCCCCAAGGCCGAGATTGTCTTAGACCGCTTTCATTTCTTTGCCCAACTGCAAAAAGCCCTCGACAACACCCGTAAAGCCCTCCGGCGAGCCTGCCCCAAAGAAGAGAATCTCAAGGGCCTCAAATGGACCCTGATTCGCCCCGCTCAACACCTCGAAGCCGACCAGAAGGCTCAGCTTGATCAACTGCTGGCGCAACCCCAATACCTGGAACTCAAACAGGTCTATCAAGCCAAAGAGTCATTCAGGGCTATCTGTGAAGAAGAAATCACTCCGCAACAAGCCCAAACGAAGCTCAACCAATGGTGCGAAGAACAACAAGCCCTCGACCATCAATTCCTCAATGTCTTTCTCAAAACCTTCCACCGGTGGAAGAAATACATCCTCAACTATTTCAACGAGCGATGGTCCAATGGTATCGTCGAAGGAATCAACAACCGAATCAAAATGATCAAGAGAAGGGCCTTCGGATTCCAAATCTTTGAGCGGTTTAGGCTAAGAATTTTGGTCGAGTTCGCGCAGATCCACTAGAATCGTAGATGAACCAAAAAAAATCGTGCGGGTTTCAGTATCTGATAGAACGTTATCGCCACCAGTACGCCCCCTTGTTAAAGTCCAAAGCCCGGTAGCTGTGGCTACCGGGCTTTGGGGCTCGTAAAAAACAAAACTACCTACCGCTGACGCACCACGCGCGTCTGCGCGCGCAGCGTCTCACTTTGCAGGTCGATCATATACACGCCATCGGGGAGGGTCGCCGGGAGGTCCAGGCGCAGCTCCTGCTCGTTGTGGCGTACCGCCCGCAGCACTTCGCGGCCTTGGAGGTCGAGGACCGTGGCCCGCACCTCGACTTGGGGGCCGAAGGCCTCCAGGCCGCGCAGGATCAGGTACTCCTGGACCGGGTTGGGGAAGACCTGGATCAGGCCGGCTTCGAGCTGGCCTTCGATGGCGGTGGTCGCCTCGGTCACGTTGACCGTGCCGGTGACCGAGCAGCCATTGGCGTCGGTGACGGTCACGCTGTAGCTACCCGGGGCCAGGCCGGTAGCGGTGGCCGAGTCCTGAGCGGCGGGATCGTCCCAGAGGTACGTGTAGGGCGGGGTGCCGCCGCTGGCGGTAGCGGTGGCCGTCCCGTTAGAGACGCCAAAGAAGGCCAGGGTGGAGTCCAGGCTCACGCTGGGGGTTTCGTTGGTGTCGACAAAGAGGCTGTCGGTGGTGGTACAGCCGAAGGCATTGGCCACGGTCACCACAAAGGTGGTGGGAAGGGTCACCGCCGGGGTGATGCTGGCCGTGGTGTCACCATTGCTCCACAGGAAGCTGGTTCCGCCCGTAGCGACCAGATTGGCAGGGCTGCCTGCACAGACGAGGGTGTCGCCGTTGAGGGTGATTTCCGGGTTGCTGCTCAGGCTGATCTCAATGGAGTCAACAGAGACGCAGCCGTTGTTGTCTTCGAGGGTGACGACATAGGTCTCGTCAGCCGTGGGGAAGACGGTGACGCTGCTACCGGTTGCGCCATTGATGCCGGTCCCGGCCCAGGTCAGGGTGCCTGAGCCGCTGGCCGACAGGACCACAGAGTCTCCCGGGCAAACGGTGGTGGCATCGGCGGTGAGGCTGGTTCCGCTGGTGGGGCCGAAGTTCATGCGCAGCAGGTTATGGCCCTGCAGCGAGGCCGGCAGGTTGGCATAGTCGGTCCAGGGGCCGATGCCATCGCCAAAGAAGGTGACCCCCGGCTGGAAGTTGTCCAGATCGTAGCCAAAGCCCAGGTTGTTGAGGTTAACCTGCTCGACAGCGATAAAATATTGTCCTGGATCGAGGGGGATCTGACAGGGAAAGGTCGAGGTGTTCCAGCCCAATTGGGAAATGGTGAAGTAGGCTGAGGAATCGAGCAGGCCTCCGAGGGTATCGGGCTGGCCGGGGACATCATTGCCGAAGCCGTAGAGGAGAATCCGGATGCTGTCCCCGATCGTCGAGCTGTTGAGGAAATAAGAAACCGAGGTCAGTACATCGGGCTGGGTCAGTTCAAACATATTGCCGAAGATCCCGGTAGCGCCGGTGAAGCCGAGGCCACCACTTGCGGTGCTGTCGTCCCGGGAAAAAACGGAGTCAGGTACGGCAATCTGTAGGACATCGTTTTCAGGAAAGGTGTCACTCTCTGTCGCCGAAAGGGTGAAGGTACCAGGGCCGGCCACAGCGGGGATGTACATGCTGGGCATGCTCAGGTTGGCCGTCTGGAAGGAAGCAAGCGACGCCAGCGAAGCAC
>RFHL01000758.1 GCA_003696875.1 Bacteroidota bacterium
CCCCAAAGCCACATCACCAGACCGGAGAGCGTGAACAGCGGGATCAGGACCGCCTGGAGGAGCAGGTTGATCTCGCTGCGATTGCGCGAGAATACCCCATCGCCGGGGGCGCGATCAACAACATCTCCTTGCACTGCTCGCTGCGGGCACTGGTGCGGGGCGACAACACCATCCGGCGCCACGACCTGATCGAGGCCATCCGGCGGGAGTTTCGCAAGGAAGGCAAAACCGTTTAGCCACACTCAGCCGCCGGTAGCGATCCAACGCATGAGGCCTGCACATAGCAGAGCCCCATAGGTCCCCAGGGCGTAGCCGAGCACTGCCATGAGCGCCCCCACCGGCGCCAGCGCCGGGCTGAAGGCCGAGGCCACAATCGGGGCCGAAGCGGCCCCGCCGATATTGGCCTGGCTGCCCACCGCCAGGAAAAAGAAGGGCGCCCGGATGAGTCGCCCCACCCCCAGCAGCAGCAGGGCATGAAAAGCCATCCAGACCAAGCCGACGGCGAAGAGTTCCAGATTGCGAAAGATCTCGCCGATGTCCATTTTCATGCCGATGGTGGCGACCAGCAGGTAGATGAAAAGGCTCGCCCAGCGGGCTGCCCCTACGTGCTCCAGGGCACGGGCCCGGGTGAAAGACAGCCCCAGCCCGATGGTGGTGGCGATGACCACCAGCCAGAAAAAGCCGGAGAGAAGCGAATTGAGCCCCCAATCGGCGAGGGTTGGGGCATAAGGTTCCAGCCTGGGAACAATGAGATCGGACCCGAAATGCGCGACGGCAGTCGCCCCAAATCCGACGGCGAGCAAGACGAGCTCATCCCGCAAAGTGGGAATGCGATCCCCGGCAGCCTGCCGGGTCTCGATCCGGCGTTGCAGGTCGGCGATGGCGCTGGCATCGGCGCGAAAACGGCGGTCGATGTGCGCCGCCTGGGCGGCGCCATAGAGGAGTACCGCCATCCATATGTTTTGGACCGTGACGTCGACGATCAGCATGGAGGAATAGATGTCCTCGGGGACCGCAAAGATTTCCTTCATCGCAACCTGATTGGCCCCGCCGCCGATCCAGCTACCGGCGATGGTGGCGAGGCCGCGCCAGACCAGATCCGGGTCGGCATCCAGCCAGCCGGGAAAGAGGTGCATGACCAGCCAGAGGGATAGCGGCCCGCCGAGGATCACGCCAAAACTGGCGGTGAGAAACATGATGAGGGCCTTGGGGCCCAGGCGGCGTAGGCCGGGCAGGTCGATCTGCAGGCACAGGAGGGCCAGCGCGCTGGGCAGAAGGTAACGCGAGGCCACATGGTACAGGCCTGAATCGGCCCCGGAAACGATCCCCGTAGAATTGAGGAGGGCTGGCAGGAAATAGCACAGCAGCAGCGGAGGAAAAAAGCGGTAAAATACCCGCCAAAAGCGGGCGGGATGCTGGGCTGTAACAAAAATGAGGGCCAACAGGCCCAAGAGGAGGCCCAGGACAACGGCATCATTCTGAATGAGAGGATCGGAAACCATATCAAGCTTGTAGGCCTTTGGATCGAGTACCCACAAGTAGCAAAAATTCAACAGGCATACAAAAAGGGGCGACGAAGCCTCTGTGGAGTAGGGTTTTTCCGGCAATTCGCTGTATATTCATAAAATTGGATATCTTTTAACCATCCCCCTTCCGATCCTACACGCTAGCTCCATGCCTTTTGCGCCTCAAGCTGTCCGGCAGCACCTTCGTAAAACCCTGCCAAGGCTCCAGGAACACTGGCAACGGATGGTGCATCTGGGTTGGCGAGACCACCTCTCTCCCCGTGAGCAGAGCCGGATCACGCTCTCTAATCGCCTGGCACTCATTACCCTTCCCCTTACCCTAATTCTACTTCTTCTGAGCCTGAGGTTTGGGCGCCTAGAAGCCAGCCTGATCAGCCTGGGTATGAATCTGGTGTTAGGATTCTCCTTATGGGCTAACCATAAGGGTCTGTTTCTCCTGGGCCGTTGGATGTTGATCACGGCCTTTATCGTCATGATCACGGCGCTCGTTATCACCTATGGGCGTGCCTCGG
>RFHL01000062.1 GCA_003696875.1 Bacteroidota bacterium
ACATGTACTCCATGCCTTCATTGCGGGTCCACAGCGTCTTGCACGCGATCACGCACGTCTGGCAGCCGAGGCACTTGTTCAGATCGAAGACCATCGCCACCTGCCGGCGCGCCCGCTCGAGCTCGGTCTTGCTCGGCGGGATGATCGCCGTCGGCGCCGGACGGCCGGTTCCCTTCGCAGCCGATTCCGCCATGGTATCAGCCCTCCAGTTCGAGCGCCCGCCACTCCTTGGAGAACGCCTTGAGCCCCGCGCGCTCGCCGTTCGACCCCTCCCACACGGCGAACCCGATCTTGACGGTCTCGCCGGGAGCGAGTTGCACCGCCTCCTCGGCCCACACTTCGGGGGCAATGCTTCCCAGCCGCTGGGCCCAGCGGCCGAGGGCCTCTTCGCAGGCGGCATATTCGCGCCGGGCAGCGCTCAGAAAGGTTTCCAGGCGGTCGAGCACCGCCCGGGCTTTGGCATTTTCGGCGTAGGCGGGGGCTTCAAGGCAGGCCTGGGCCTCGGCCATCATCTGCCGGGCCTGGACCCGGTGGTAGGGGTAGAGCTCGGTGGCCTCGCTTTGCAGCCGGTTCTCCAACTCCTCCCAGCGTAGCTGGTTCTGCCGGTAATGGGTGTCGTATTCGACCAGATTTTCCCGATAAATGGCCTCCAGCTCGTCAAAGAGGACATTGCGGGTGCTATAATCGAGAAAGGTATGGCGGGTGCGCACGGCTTCGATCTCGGCCAGTTTGGCCTCGTAGCGGGCGCGAAAATCCGGGTCGCGGAGTTTGCTGGGATCAAAAGCTTCCATGGCAATCGCTGGCAGGACAGAGCAAAGGTACGGCTAGAGCCGGGAAGGCAGCGCCAGGCGATAAGCCTGCAGACGCGCTTCCCACTGCTGGGCCGCTTCATCCCGCAAGGTACCAAAAAATTGGTCCAGATCGGGCCGGATTTCCTGGAATTCGGCGTCAATATCGGCCTTGAGGGTGTAGTAGGGGTCAAAGCGGGTCACGGCGGTATGCAGATGCCGCAAGGCATCGGTGGCCTCACCCTTGCCCGCATAGTAGCGGGCGAGGTTGTAGTAGTTTTCCGGGATCCCCTCGGGATCGTAGTTCCGGCTCTGCTCAGCCGCCCGGATGGCGGCCTCGCGGTCGCCCAGCAAGAAGTGCAGCCAGGCACTCATGAAGAAACCCATGCCCGTAAGGGCATCGTGCTTGAGCCCCTTGGCATAGGTAGCACAGAGACGATAGTGATGAAGCGATTGTTCCAGGTCAAAGCTGGCAGCCGGCTCCTGATAGATGTGTCCCAGGTAGAGGTGGGCAAAGGGATTGCCCCGGTAGATCTCCACGCTCTCCAACAGGTACTCCATCGCGTCGGTGAGAAACTGCGCCTCATCGGGATGCTCCAGGTAGTACTCGTAGTGCTGCTTGCCGTCGCGAAAGCGCTCCTGGGCCCGGGTTTTCTGCTGGTTTTCCAGCAGCTGGCTCAGGTAGGCGAGGCTCTGTTTCAGTTCCTTGCGCTGCAGCTCAAACTGGGTCACAATGCTGACCATCCCCATATCAAGGCTGGCCTTGAGGCCTCCCAGCCCGCGAAACAGGCGGTCGCCCTGCTCGACCACCACCAGGCCCAGATGTTCCATGCGGTCGCTCACTTCGCCCAGATCACGATGCAGGAGCCCCAGCCCTTCGCCCAGAATCACCTGCACGCCCTCAAATCCCTCGGCGATGACCTCGGTCTGGTCGATCAGGGCATGGTGAATGCGTTTTTGGCCGGCCTGCACCTCGGCAAAACCCTTGTCGACGCTACCCTTCAACTCGGCTCCGATCTCGCGCTGCGCCTCGATGAGGCGGTCGGTCTGGGCCCGGGCCACCCGCTCGATGCCTACGCCGGCTTCGTACAAAAAGCGCCGCATCTGCCGGTGGCGCAGGTAGGAATCGGCCGGACGAACGGTAGCAGGGGGCGAAAAAGGGGCAAAAAGGCGTAGCATGGGTACGGAGATAGCGGCGTGTGTGTCAGCAAAATACGCAAAAGCCGGGCCAATTGCAGGCCCGAACCACCTCTAGGGCCGGTACCGCCGGGCCCGCTCGGCAATCCGATAGGGCGAATGGTCCCGATAAAGCAATTCTTCCCGGACCAGCACCTCCAGCAGATAGGTATCGCTTGCGTAGGGCGACTCCGAAAAGCCCGGCCCCATCTGGGACATAAAGTCGTCTTCCCGCGCCACCCGGCTCAGCTGATAG
>RFHL01000759.1 GCA_003696875.1 Bacteroidota bacterium
CGCCGCTCACGCTGCCGGAGATGGAGGATGACTGGGGCCGCTCCGGGCCCCATTGGTACGTCTGGGAAACGGATTTTCCCGCCGCAGGAGAGGTGGTGGTCCAGGTGCGCTTCCTCGTCGACACCCATCACGCCTCGGTGCGCCAAGGTTACGATGTGAATACCGCCAATGGCTTTATCTATCTGCTGGAGTCGGGGCGCCCCTGGGCGGGGCAGATCGAGGCCGGGACCCTGATCGTTCGGCTCATGGACGGCCTGAGCCTGGACGACCTCGAAGGTCTACAGCCCGATGGCCCGCTGCGGGCGCTGGACCAGCCCCCGACCTTGTGGTATGCCTTCGCCGGGCTGGAGCCCGGCCCGGGCGACAACCTCCTCATCCGCTACGGGCAGCGGCCCGACAGCCTGGATATGCGTGCCCTCGTGACCCGCGCCCAGGCCTACTTTGCCGCCCTGGCGGAGGCCGATCCCACCGCCGTTGATACGGCGGCGCTTTTTCCCATCAGGGAGCCGGGTCTCTTTGAAGCCCAGGGCATGGCCAGCACCCTGGTAGGCGGGGCCATGCTCACGGCCATTTATGGGCCGCCGCTGCTGCTCATCCTGATCATCGTCGTGATCGTGGTGGTGATCGTCCGCCGGCGTCGTCGCCGGGCCTGATCTGGCCCGGATCAGGGTTGCAGATGGAGGTGCAAGCCCATGCTCAGGCTGAGGCCATGCACCCGATAGCGTCGCCAGTTGGTACCGATAGGGTAGGCCTCGCCGTAGGGTTGGGGAGAACGCACCTCAAAGCTGGGCAAGGCCAGCTGAGGACCGGCCGCAAAGGCGACGCTACCCTGCCAGGAAAGCCATTCGGTCAAATAGTAATCCAGGCTTAGTTGCTGATAGGCCGCCGGGGTCCACCGCCATTCCCGGCTTGGGGGTAAGCCTATGTCGTGAAAGCTGCTGTCGGGTGCGATGTAGTGGCCTCCGATTCCGACCTGGGGCCGGCTCATATTGAGGCTTAGGCCGGCAGATAGGCTGGGTTCCCACGGGTGGACAGGGCGTGTGGCCTGCCGCCGGCCGGGCAGCCATACCGCCCCAGCCTGGAAGGTGTGTAGCTGTAGGCGGCCGCTGCTGTGGAGAAAGAAACCCTGGGCGGGCCGGAGACTGGGATTCTGGGTGAAAGAAAAGCCCTGACTCTGGGGTGATTCGAAACGTTGCCAAGCCAGGCGGGCCCGCCACCGCAGGGCAAGGGGCCAGGCTGCCTCCACCTGGCTAAAAGCCAGGCTCTCTGCCCCAAGTTCCCAGCTGTATTCGTCAGGGTATCGAAAAATGGGGAGATAGGAGCGGGCAAACTGCCTGCCCGCCTGGGAGAAGAGCAGGCCACCGCTCACCATGAGATGGAGCCGCTTGGGCGGGCTCAGGTCCACGGGGACCGTGGCGGCCGGCATGGGTTGGGTACGGGCCAGCGGCGGGACGGACCCCTCCCACTGGCGGCGCCAGCGCCGCGGGGATTGTTCCTCCAGGCTGTAGCGGACCAGGGTAGGCCATATGTCGGACCATAGCTGGAGATTGCCCGCGACGAAGAAGGTGTGGTCCATCCGGCGATGAAAGGCCGAGGCCAGCCCGGCCCCGAGCCCGGCGAGGCTACCCACCACCACCCGGGGGAGGACTTCGTAGCCCTCCCAGTATCCCCAGCTGCTGCTCAGGACGCCGCCGGCCGCACCGGCGGCCGTGGCGGGGATCACCCGTCGGGTCCAGGCCACCTTGCGGCGCAGCCGGATCAGAGCGATGTCCTCAAGCCGGATAAAGACGATCTGGCTCGTGTCCAGCGCCCCGATGGGGGGCGCATCTGATTGCAGGAGATACACGCCATGAAAGGGGACCTTGAGCAGCACCCCTTCCAGGGGGGCGTGCCCGGGGACCTCCACCGTGGCCCAGATGCGGTCTTCCTGCCAGGCCCGGGCCTGGCGAGGGCTTACCTGGGCCTGCCCGACTGTGCAAAGGAGTGCCAGCGAGAGGGATATCGTCAGGCCTCTGATCATGGTAGCTGGGAAAACAGGTGGAAATGGAGGCCCAGGCTGAGGTGCAGGGAGGAAAGCGGAGCCGCATAGCCGGGCACCGTTTGAGGACCGGTAGGGACTGGAAAAGGAAAGATCGCCCCGTCCGGGGCGGGGTTCAGAATCCCCATAATGGCCATCTGCGCGCGCAGCGACAGCCAGGAAAACAAATAGTAGTCGCTGGCCAGCCGCAGGCTGAGCATGGGCCGGTCCCGGATCCGCTCGGGGGAGGCTTCATTGACATAGTGCCGGCCGGTACCCGGAACCGGGGCAGACCCTTGCAGGTAGCGCTGGGCCCGGTAGCGGACCCAGCCGACGCCGGCGCCCCATTGCCAGGTCCATTGGTAGGGGAGCCACGCGGCGACATCCCGCATGTATCTACCGCCCCACACATAGAAACCTTGTAGGCCGTACTGATCCCATACCCGCCCTTCCCAGTCGCCGTCGCCAAATTCGTTGATCAGGCTCCAGTCGTCGCATACCAGATACCCAAACCCCAGGTTCCAGGGGCGTGGGCTGCTGGACATCAATGGGTGGCTTAGCTCTGTTTGCAGGAGCTGTGTGCCAATAAGGGGTCGCGATTCCCCGTTGGCATTGCTCCAAAAATAGGCGTAGCCCCGGGTAAAAGAAGCCTGTAGGCTCAATCCCTGCGAGGATTGGGCATAGATGGCCCCTACCGGGCCGTGGAGCCACAGGAGGAGCAGGATAAAGGCTGTGAGTCGGGTGGACATGGGTGCAGGTCACATTAAGTTCCGGATTCTGAAAGGCAATATCAAGCCGGTTGGCCTGGATATGCCTCGGCTTTTCCCGAAAAAACAAGCGTTTTTTGCCCGTTTTTTTTCTCCCTCCTGGGCCACTACTGGCCGGGCTGGCCCGGTTGCATTTGCGATTGTATGGGCGATTTTGCATTTTATCAGAAACCCTATCGCACCCGGCGGCGCTGATTGCCGTCGCTTGGTTTCGTTAGGTAAACGAACCTTTCGGTTGTGCACCCTATTCCCCAACCGGCTGTCTCGCGCTTGTCTACTGCTTCTTTTCTTTCGCCTGCAAAATGTCCTGACTATGGAACCCGCCCATAAACTCCCGGCCCACATGAAATGGGAAACCTTGGTCGCCGAGGTGGCTTCCGCGATGAATGATCCCAATGCCTTTCACTATCTGGATCGCGAATCCCTGGAGGTGGTGGTCATCACCGACGAGATGGATATGGGCACGCCCATGCTTGATGACAGCTTCGCCTTTGAGGGAGAAGCATTCGGAGACGAAGAATGGATAGATCCCGAAGAGGAGATCGTCCACCCCTTACTGCACGACGACTGTCCGGACCGTATCATCCCGATCCATCGTGACAAAACCGCCAACCTGCTCAAAGTGGTCCGCAAGTTTATCGGAGGCATCCGGGATGAAAAGGCGAGGCTGGACCTCTTGGCCAGCCTGGATACCCCCAAGCCCTTACACGCCTTTCGGCGGGAACTGGCCTTCCATGGCGGTCTGCGGGGACAATGGGCCGACTACAAGGCGCACCATTATCAGAAGGTAGCCGAAAAATGGCTTCGGGATCAGGGCATAATCATTGAGAAAGTGTAATCCTGAGCCTCATTCCAGCATTCCGAAAACAAATAGCCCCGGATATCGCGTCGCGATAGCCGGGGCTGGTGTATCAACCCAGTGCGACCTCAGGAGAGCTTGAGGTCCCGGGTGATGGCGGCGATGCGCTCGTCGAGCAATTGTTGGGTGGCAGCAAAGCTTTCGGCGGAGCTGAGCACCTCACGCACGCTGAAGTAGAACTTGATCTTGGGTTCCGTCCCTGAGGGCCGGGCCGAGATCTTGGAGCCATCGGCCGTGAAGAACTGCAGGACGTTGGAACTGGGGAAACCTTCTAGCTGGCGGACCTGCCCCGTCGTCAGGTCACGCTCGGTCAGGTTCTGATAATCGATCACCCGCACCAGCGGAGAATTGTTGATGGTCGAGGGCGGTGTTTCCCGGAGCTGCTGCATCATTTCCTGGATTTCCTCGGCCCCTTTCTTACCCTTGCGGGTGATGGAGATTAGGCTCTCGCGATACATCCCGAAGGTCAGGTAGATCTCCGTCAGGAGATCGAAAAGGCTCTGCCCCTGGTCCTTGGCGTAGGCCACGATCTCGGCAATCATAGCGCAGGAGGCGACGGCGTCCTTGTCCCGTACCGAGTCGCCGATGAGGTAGCCGTAGCTCTCTTCCCCCCCGCCGATAAACTGCTCTTTGCCTTCGAGCTCGTGAATCAGCTTGGCAATCCACTTGAAGCCAGTCAAGGTATCGTAGCTTTTGACCTGGAAATGCTCGGCGATGGCTGCGATCAGCTCGGTCGTGACAATGGTCTTCACCACGTACTGCTTACCGGTGAGTTTGCCCGTGGCTTGCCACTGCTTCAGGAGATAATACACCAGTAGCGAACCGGTCTGGTTGCCATTGAGGAGTTCCCACTCACCCTGAGGATTTTTCAGGCCGATGCCCACCCGGTCGGCGTCGGGATCGGTGGCCATCACCAGGTCGGCATCAATCTCCTTGGCCTTGGCGAGGGCCAGGCTCATGGCATCCCGTTCCTCGGGATTGGGATATACCACGGTGGGGAAGTTGCCGTCGGGGGTGGCCTGTGCCTCCAGGATGGTTACATTGGTGAAACCCAGGCGCTCCAGGATGCGGGGCACCATGGTAATGCCCGTCCCGTGGATGGGCGAAAAGACGATCTTCAGATCTTTTTGCCGCGTGATGGCCCCGGGGTTCAGGGCATTTTTGGCGATGGTAGCCAGGTAGGCCTCATCGACCTCATCCTTGATCATCGTGATGTTGGCCGGGTCCTTGGTCCACTTGACGTCCCCGATCCCCTTTACTTTGCTCACCTCTTCGATGACGCGCTTGTCGTGGGGGGGGATCAGCTGGCCTCCGTCATTCCAGTAGGCCTTATAGCCATTGTATTCCTTGGGGTTGTGCGAGGCAGTGAGGACCACACCCCCCTGGCATCCGAGATGCCGGATGGCAAAGGATAGCTCCGGCGTGGGCCGCAGCTCTTCAAACAAAAAGACCTTGATGCCATTGGCGGAGAACACAGAAGCGGTAATGTCGCCAAAGTAGGCGCTGTTGTTCCGGCTGTCGTAAGCAATCGCAACCTTCACCTCCTCGCCCGGGAAGGCGCTCCGGAGGTAGTTGGCAAAGCCCTGGGTGGCCATGCCCACCGTGTATTTGTTCATGCGGTTGGAACCGATCCCCATGATGCCGCGCAGGCCCCCGGTCCCAAATTCGAGGTCCTTATAAAAGGCGTCGGTGAGCTCGGTGGGGTCGCTGCTATCCAGCATGCGGCGGATATCGGCTTTGGCCTCTTCGTCGATGGGGCTATTAAGCCAGGTTTGCGCTTTGGATTGTAGGCTAGTGTCCATGTATTGATAGTTAGATAAATTCAGGGAATAAAAAAGGCCGTAGGTCTGCCGGGATCGCAAACATAGGCGATAGGGAAGGGGAAGCCAGCCGGCAAGGGCTGAATGGCCGAAGCCTGGCCCTGAGTGGCCGGTCTTAGGGGGCCAGCACCTCAATTACCGCCGGCTTGCCGGCGGCGAGATGGGGAGCCACCCGGCCGTATACGGCCCGGTAGCCGGCCTCGGGGTGCCACAGCCGCGGAGGGGTGTCCGGCGCGTGTTCGCGTCCCACCACGATGGAGCCATAGCTCTCCGAGGCGGTTTCGCCCATGCGCAGATAGGGAAAAGGCAGGCCGGGAACCTCCTGCAGGCACAGCATGCCCTGGTGAAAGTCTCCGAAGCGGTAGGCATAGGTCGCATGCAGGCCCCCCTCGGTCCTTAGGACCAGCGGATAGCGCCCCGGAGGAATGTGCCCTTCCGGACTGCCGGGCGCATTTTCCAGACTGTGGGCCAGCACTTCTCCCC
>RFHL01000760.1 GCA_003696875.1 Bacteroidota bacterium
CATTCCGTAAGGGGCGCAGCCCCGAACCCCCTCGGGGTTCAACCTTTGTAGCACATGGCGCCAAGAGAAAACGACGCCGTAGGTGTCGGACCTCATTCCCCGCCGAAACACCCGAAAGGGAGGCCACGCCTATCCGGCTTTTCCCTAGTCCCTTTCCGCTTGCCGGAAATCGGGAAAACCACTGGGCGTCCAGTGCAGCACCCGCGCCCGGGTGGCGCGGTTGGGATCACTCAGCTCATGGCCTTCGATCTCCTCATAATCCCGGGCATGATAGACCATCACCACCGTCTCGCCGTCCCCGGCGAGGGTGAAGCAGTTGTGCCCGGGCCCAAAGCGGCCAACTTTGGGGTTGGAGTGAAACACCGGCGCAGGCGACTTATGCCAGTTGGCGGGGTCCATCAGGTCAGCCGATTCGTCTGCCCATAGCAAGCCGATGCAGTAGTGGTGGTTGGTGGCGCTGGCGGAGTAGGTGAGAAAAATCTTGCCGTTGGCCTTCAGGATGGCCGGCCCTTCGTTGACATTGTACTTCTGCCGTTCCCACTGGAACTCCGGATGCGTCAGCGTGATTTCGGGTCCCTTGAGGGTCGTAGGACTGGGCATTTCGGCCATCAGCAGGCTGGTGCCGCCTTTCGCCTTCCACTACGTCCTGGGCCCAGATCAGGTAGCGCTTGCCCCGATGCACGAGGTGGTCGCATCCAGCGAAAAGCTGTTGCGCTGGGTCACGATTTGCCCCTCCTCCCGCCAGGTCCCCGTCATGGGGTCGGCTGAGGAGTTTGATAAGACCCACATGCGGATGTTCCAGATGTCGCCGGCTTCGCCAGCGGCGAAGTAGATGTACCAGACGTCGTCAATCCGGTGTAGCTCGGGAGCCCAGATGTGGTGGCTCATGACGCCGGTATCGTGTTTGTGCCACACCACCTTTTCCTCTGCCGTCCGGAGCCCGTTGAGGCTGTCCGCCTGCCGGATGACGATTCGGTCATACGCCGGCACGGTCGCAATCAGGTAGTAGGTGCCGTCTTCGGTGCGGTGTACCCAGGGGTCGGCCCGTTGCGGGGCGAGGGGATTGGCAAAGTCCTGGGTGCGGCCCGCCAAGGGAAGAACCAGCAACAGGCTGAGGAGAGCAAGAGCAAATAGGCGCATAGTGGGATGGACTTGTGGGAGAAGGGCTTACCAGGGCAAAGCCAGGGGCCGGACCTCTTCCTGGTAAAACTGTTCCAGCCGCCGCCGCAGGGCGGCGGGGAGGGGACGTTCAATGCTTTTCAGATTGTGTTGCAGCTGCGAAAGGTGGGTGTTACCGGGGATCACCGTGGCGACGGCTTCGTAGGCCAGGCAAAAGGCCAGGGCGGCCTGGGAGATGGGCCATGTATCATCCAGAATCTGCCGCAGGCGGTCAACCAAACCCGCCCGTATCTGGATATCGGCCTCGGACCAGCGGGCCCGGATGCCGGTAAAGCGGCTGTGGGCATCGTACTTGCCCGAGAGCCAGCCTGAATCCAGCGGGATCTTGACGATCAGGCCTACGCCCTGGGCCTGCGCCTGCGCAAAGGCGCGGGCGGTATCCTGGTGCAGGATATTGAAAAAGGTCTCGATCACCTCGCTGCCGGTGTGGTCCATCAGGACCTTCATCTCGGCGTATGTATCTACCGAAGCGCCGTAGGCGCGGATTTTGCCCTCGGCCTTGAGTTGTGCCAGGATGTCAAAGTGGGCAGACTTTTGGCCATCAAGGTACTCGGCCGGTGGATTGTGCAGAATCAGGGAGTCGACATAATCGGTCTGCAAGCGCCGCAGGCTGCCTTCCAGGGCCGGCCGAATGGCCTCGGCGCGGTAGTCGGTGCGGCCATCGGCCCCGTGGCCAAACTTGGTATTGATCACTACCTGGCCCCGGTCCCGGCCTCGCAGCGCCTGGCCCAAACGGGATTCGCTGCTGCCCAGGCCGTAGTTGGGGGCAGTATCAAAAAAATTGACGCCCGCGTCGAGAGCGTGCTGTACCAGGGCGAGGGCCTCGGCCTCGCTCAGGCCTTTCCAGCCAGAGTCAATGCCTAACTGCCAGGTGCCGAGCCCGAGGGCGGACACGGGTGGGGTAGAGGAGGTCAGCGGGGTGTAGCGCATGGGGTGGGAGGATAGGGAAACTATTTCAGCAAACCTGCCAATTGCCGGAAGTCACCGACCATCTCCAGACCGGCGATACGGGTGCTGTCCTTTAACAGGACCTTGCCGTCCCTATCGAGCAGGGTGAGGTCGATGCTGGCATCGATGCTTTCCGGTATGCGGCGGTCCATGGACCCTGCTACCGGGGCCTGGAGCAAGCCGGTTTGGCTGGAGGTAACCGTGAGCAACAAGCGATGCCGGCGGTTTTGTATGTGGATCTGTAGCTGGTGATCCGACAAGATGTCGAGCTGTAGCTTGGTGGGGCGATAGGTGGCAAAATGGTAGATTTCGCCTTCATGATAAAAAAAGCCCAGAAAGCCCGTGAAGGATTTGCCCAGCCAGGGGATGTCGGCAATGGAGAGCATCAGGGAGCTGCCGGGGCTGGAGAAGTTGTTGCTTTGCATCCAGATCCAGGCCGAGGGCATGCTGGATCCCCAGTCTTTTTCTATGTAGCCCGCCCCCGCGTGGAAATCGTGGCGCTTGCCATTGATGGTCAAGACGCCGGACAGGCGGTGGCTGAGGCTCACCACGCCGTGGTAGCACTCCATGAAGGGGACAAAGCGGTACCAGCCCATGATGCCGGGATTCAGCAGGCGACCGGAGCGGTAAGGGATGGTCTCATGCATACGCACGCTGCCATGCACCCTGCGTTGGCCGTCCTGCAGGTCGAGGTGCAGGCTGTCGCGTGAGAAATAATTGTTCCCGATGCGGATCGCAAAGGTCTTTCTGGAGTAGGCAAAGGCCTCCATGGGAAAGCGATGATAGCTCGTCTCCGTCGTCAGGCCGTCGATGATCTGGATAAAGGCATGCTGCTCCTGTCCGTCCTCGGAAAGGGCGATGCCGGGAATGACACTGATGATGGAGGCCCCATCGGGGGCCACCATTTTGAAATACCAGCCCTCGAAATAATTGCGCTTTTGGCGGTTGCCCTGAAAGAGGCTCGTGTTGCCCGCCTTTTTGAGGGCATAGAGCGGGCGCATGCGTGCCGGCGCGTAAGGCGTCTCCGGGGGCAGGTCTTGCGCCGGGCTCTGGCCCAGGCCCAGCAGCAGCCCCAGCGCAGCGGCCAGGATACGAATCGTTTGGAGGTTCATGGGGAGTAGTCTTCCTCCCCAAGGTAGGCCTTTTGGGAAGGGGAGGCAATAGGGGGACATAGTACTGGGCCCTTTATGGCGACCATTCTGAAACAAAAAAACCAGCTTGTGCAAGCTGGTTTTTGGGGTGGTGGCGCAGGGGGGAATCGAACCCCCGACCTCAGGGTTATGAATCCTGCGCTCTAACCTTCTGAGCTACCGCGCCTTGGATTTATTTGCGGATGCAAATATAACTCCTTCTACGCACTTGTGAAACGGCCGGCCGAAAAAAAGTGGAAAAAGCCCCCAAAAGCCGCCCAGGCTTTTCCAGACTGCCCAAATCCCGAACCAGAAACCCTGAACCAAGAGCCCCGAATTAATACGTCTCCACAAACGGGCAGTTCAGCAGGAAGAGCCGCGCCTCGGCGCGGGTGCAGACCGTATACGTCCAGCGCAGGTAGGCCTGCGGATTTTGCCCGTAGTCGGGCTCAAAAGCGATCAGCACATTCTCCCACTGCCCACCCTGTGCCTTGTGGCCGGTGACGGCATAGCCGTACTTGATCTGCAGAGCATTGACGTAGGGATCCGTACGCAGCTTGCTCGCCGCCTCGGTGGGGGAGATGTCCCGGTATTCGGCTTGCCGGTGGCTGAGGACCCGGTAGAGGGCGTCATTTTCCAACTGCGCCTGCTTGTTTTGCAGCAAGTCCAGCACCAGCATCACGTCCAGCAGCATGGGCTCGCCCCGGGTGTCGGTAAATTCTACTGAGGCCTCCACCCAGTTGAGCCCATAGCGGGTCTCGCGGGTCTCGGCATAGACCTCGCGCACCGTGCCCATCTCGCCATTGGCGATAAAGGGCATGCGCTTGTTGTCGCCCCAGGTGTAGTTGTTTTTCACCACCATGATCAGGTCCGAGGGCACCAGCAGTTCCTCCGTCTGATGCAGCTCGTGGCGAATGCCCTGGTTGACCCGGGTAGCAAGATAGTTGGAGTAGGTCAGGAAGACCACCCGATCGGGATTGCCGTCTTCGTGATAGCCCATATAGGTCTCCACCGCCTCGTAGGCCTGCTCCAGGATCAGCACATCCCGGTCCGGTACGATCTGCACCGTCTCGGCCCCGCTTTGGTAGGCGTCGCGCAGGCGCACGGCATTTTCCAGCACCCCCGAGTCCACCATCTGCCGCTTGACATCGGTCAGGTGGGCATGATACACCACGAGGTCAAGCTTGAACGTCAGGTATTCCGGGTCCAGGGCCGGGGATTCCGAATGCCCCACCGGCGGCAGCTGCACCGGGTCGCCCACCAGGATCAGCCTGCGGCTGGCTTCCCCCTGAAACACATATTGCATCAGGTTACGCAGCAGGCTTTGGGACGACGAGCCATCCCGGTGATCCCCGATCATCGAGGCCTCGTCCACGATATAGCACACCCGGTCCTTCTCCTTGTTGGCCTTGAGGTTAAAGCGCAACTCGCCGTAGCTGTCGTCGCGGGGGCTGTAGATGTGGTGGTGAATGGTGTAGGCCGGCCGCTGCGCCCGGCGGGCGATCACTTTGGCCGCCCGGCCCGTGGGCGCGAGCAGGATCACCTTGTAGCCATCTTTGCGCAGCAGGCGGGAGATGATGTCGATGAGGAAGGTCTTCCCCGTCCCTGCCGAGCCGGTGAGCAGCATCGTCTGCCGCTCGGCGTGTTCCTCCCGGATAAAATCCCCGTACACCTCCAGGGCGGCAAACTGATCCGGTGACAGCTCCAGCTCGGGCCGTCCCAGAATCTGCCGCAGTTGGGTCATTTTGTCCATAGGGAGAAGTCAGAGGCGAGAAATCAGGGGTCAGAGGCAGAGAGAAGTCAAGGAGCCGAGAAAAGTCAGAGGCGAGAAATCAGGGATCAGAGAGAAGGGAGGCAAAAGGGTTTTTGTTCTCTGGTAGGGAGTTGAGATGATTCATGGCAGAAGGGTAGTCGTCCAACTGTCTCTAGGTGGGAGTCTGACTTCCGGCTTCTGACATCTGTCCTCTCAATACGTCTTCGTCATCGTCTCCGGCACCACGATCAGGATATCGGCTTTGCCCAGATGCTCGGCCTCTGGTTTGGAGACATCGGCCTGCTCCACCACCGTCAGGTTGGCGACGCGCAACTCCGGGCGGGCCTGGCGCAGGTACCAGACGATGCCTTCCTTGCTGTCGGAGTGGTAGGAGCCGTTGAGGTGGTAGAAAAAGCCGTTTTCGGGCAAATGCTTCAGGATGAAGTGGGCCATGGTGGCGTCCTTGACCGCCTGGGCGGCGATAAAAAAGTCCATATTCATCCCGCCGCCGTGGCCGCCCATCATGTCGCGCATCGCGGCATAGGAGGGCAAGTCGTAGTCAATGGGGTAGGGGAGCGGCACCAGCAGCGCCTTGTCGGCGCTGGAGAGGGTATCGAGGCTCTCGGGGCCCTGACGGGCCACCTGCTGCGCCAGCCGGCGCGGAACATTGGTCGCAATCACCGGGATGCCTGCCTCCTGGCAGAGGCGCACCACCGGATCGTAGTCCGTGTCGTAATTGGGCCATAGCTTGGTGGCCTCATGGAAGCCCTTACGGTCGGTCTCCCCGGCCAGGTAGGCATCCAGCGCCGCCTGTTGATCGGTCTCAAACATCTCGGCTCCCACCCGCACCTGGGTCGTGTCTCGATTTGCGAGCAGATCGCTCAGAACCTCATACTGCAGCCAGTGCGCGATGGCATTGTTGTGGAGTTCGCCAAAGCAGACCACCTCGGCCTTGGCCAGGTGTTTCAGGGCCTTCTTGTAGGAAAGCGGTTTGCCCGTGGCGCCGTCATAGAGCGCATAGGCCAATTTTTTCTGCGCCATGGTCGCTGAGCTGCTGAGGAGCAGACCCGCCAGCAGGCAGAGCCGGAGCCCGCTCCAGATTACATCCATCATTTTCATCCTGCGAATATACGCCGCCGCGCCGAGAGAATACAGGGGAACAATCCGCCTATCCACCCC
>RFHL01000761.1 GCA_003696875.1 Bacteroidota bacterium
CCGCACACATGTTCGGACATACGTTTCTTAGTTCTGAATCACCGACTCGGGCAGGCCCAGGAAGGGCGATTCGCCATTGGTGATGATCACCTTGCTGTTTTGGGAATTGGTCATCTGCTGAAAGGCTTCGATAGCCCGGTAGCGGAGCACCTCATTGGAGATCGACTTGGTGAGCATATCATTCGCGGCGGCTTGCGCGGCGGCTTCGAGCTTGATCGCCGTAGCCGATCCTTCGGCTTCGATCTCCCGGGTGCGCCGCTCGGCCTCCGCGGCGATGATACGGGCATCGCGATCCCCCTCAGCCTGAATGATGCGACGCTCGGCATCGCGGCGCTCCGACTCCTTGACAAACTCCATCCGCTGGGCCTCCTGCTCCGCCTCGAGTTTCTGCTCGATGGCGCGGGCAAGGCCCGCCGGCAGTTGGATACTCTTCATAAGCACATTGTCGATGATGATGCCCCGCGGCTGCAGGATCTCATTCATCCGGTTGGAGATTTCGCCCTCAATAGCCGAGCGGGCCCCGGAGTGCATGTCCTTGGCCAGGAAGCGGGCGCTGATATCGGCGGCGGCAGAGCGAAAAACCGGCATGATCACCTCGCTCTCGTAGTCCATCCCGATCTCCCGGAGCAGGGTCGGCGCCGATTCGGGGCTCACCCGGTAGAGGATCGACATTTCCGACATGATCGTGAGGCCTTCCTTGGAAGGTAGGGGCAGCTTTACCTCCAGGTTGACGGTACGCACCGGCACACGCAGCACGATTGAAGTCAGCGGATTGAACCCCCGAGGACCTTCTGTCAGCGAGACATCGTCGATGCGCCCGAAGGTACGTCGCACGCCGACCTCACCCGGTCGGATAATGACACAGCTGCTCAGCATGGAAACCAAAAAAGTCAGGGCCAGAATGGTACGCATATGGGTTAATATCTTTTGATGGAAAACGATGAAAATGAGGGAATTGGTGGTTGGCTGTAGGGCACGCGAAAAGACTAATTAGTCATTCTTTTATACTCAATAGCAATACTTTTTGTTTCGTATGCATGCCTAACATTCAAACTTTTTCTCTCACTGACTAAACTCAACCCAGCAGGTGATTTAGGCCGTTGGATTTCGGGAGGAATTTGGATAACATGAAATATTCAGGCCGCCGCTGGGCCTTACGCCATCTACTACCTTCAATCCTGCACATATGACCCGGATTCTGTTTCCCACCGACTTCTCAGAACATGCCAGGGAGGCGCTCCGATACGCTCTTCCGATCATCCGGCAGATGCAAGCGGAATTGATCCTGCTACACGTGTACACCATTTCCCCTTCATATGCCGAGGCCCCGGCCTTTGCGTTGGGTGAGGAAGTCGAGTTGCAACGCGACCGAACCCTGGCCCGTCTGCAGGGTGAAGTCACCCGGATTCGGGAGAAGTCGCCCGGCCAGCCGGTCGAAATCCTGGCCCGCCTGGGCGGGCCGGTGCATGAGATTCTGGAGGTCGCCCGCGAAGAGCGCATCGACTGCATCGTCATGGGTACCCGCGGTGCTTCCGGGCTGCGCGAGTTCCTCATCGGCTCCAATGCCGCCCGCGTCATCGCCCAGGCTCCCGTTCCGGTGCTCGCCATCCCTCCTGGCAACACCTTCAAGCCTCTGCGTGAGATCTTCTTTGCGACCGACTACCTCGACAGCGACCTCCAGGCCCTGGGCCTCGTCCTCCGGCTCGCCCGCCTTTTTGGCGCCCGGATTCGCTTTGTCCATGTCCGTCGCACAGACGAACCCAATGCCGAAGCCCAACTACAGGCCTATGAAGCCCGGGTACGAGACCAGCTCGACTATCCTCACCTCACCTTCCAGCTCCTGGAAGCCGAGTCTGTTCAGCAAGGTCTGGAACACCTGTCTCAGCAATATCCCGATGCCATCCTCGCTATGTGCCCGCAACGGCGCGGCCTTTTCGAGCGTCTCTTTCACCGCAGCCACACCCAAAGCATGTCCCAGCATGCCAGCCATCCGCTGCTGGCCTTGCCAGTGCCCTCTGCCTGAGAGACGCAGGCAATACATGCCTGAAGGAGACACTTACCCTTCCCGATCGGTGCCCCCACGCCCGATGATGTGCTTGCCGTACTTGTGCCGGATGGCATCCAGGGCCTCATAAAATCGCCCCTGCCGCGCCTCCGGCTCAAAAAACCTCAGCTGTGTGCCGCCTCCCGTCACCAGCTCGTCCAGCTGTACCTGAATACGGCGGATGCGCAAGCGTCGGCTGTATACCTGTCCCAGCAGCGCCAACGCTGTCTCAATCAGGCGGGCGTCCTCCGCACTAAAGGGCAGCCGCTGCTGCCGGCGTATCGTCTCGCGGCTCTCGTACGTCAGCGTCAGG
>RFHL01000762.1 GCA_003696875.1 Bacteroidota bacterium
GAAAAACCGAGCTTGGCGGGCCAAGTGAGGCTTTTTCTGACGCCGTATGCGGGCAAGGGATCAAGCCAAAAGCAGACTTTATTTTTTGAGCGTTACTAAACCTTCCAAAACCAGTTTCATTATGAAAATTCTCTACAGATCTTACCTACTGCTACTCTGTCTGCTTCTGAGCAGCCCTGCTTTTGCCCAGCGATATGTTGATATCGCCGCGAGCAACGACCCGACCAATCTTCCGGACCTGCTGGATATCATCCGTGGGGATACCACGGCCACCGGCGAGCGGAATGACAACAACACCATTTACCGCCTGGAAAATGGCGGCACCTTTGTCTTCACCGGGATCATCCGCAACACCCCTGAGTGGCCGCTGCAGATTCAGGCGCAGGACCTCACGAATCTGGACACCAAGCCGGTGATTATTGGTCAGCCCAACTCAAGTGGGTCTTACCCCAACTTTGCCCGGCCCGAAGGCGATGTGACCTTCCGCAATCTGTGGATTGTCCTGGGCGATAATGGCCCCCTGAACAACCACAAGTTTGGCAGCTTCCGCCTGTCTGGTCCCAATACGCGGGCGATTTTTCAGGACTGCATCCTGGAGAAAGATCGCGGAGGCATGGTACAGGTACGGGCCAATGGCGTCAAGATCTACATGGACAACTGTATCCTGCGTAATGGTGGCAACCGTCGCTTGCTGCAGGGGAATGGGCGTGGTATCGATTTCCGGGAGTTCACGGTAGATACCCTCGTGATGCGCAATACCGTGGTTCATAACATTGTTGACCGCTTCCTGCGTAGCCAGGGCACCTCTGAGCCCCACAACTATGTAGAAATTGACCACTGTACCGCCTTCAATCAGTCTGGCCGTCACGGGTTCATTCAGCTCTCCCGGGTGCGTACCGCCAAGATCACCAACAATCTGTTTATCAATCCCATTATGGCCGGTACCACGCCTGCCTTTACCGATGAGCAGAACCAGCCCGATTCGGCCACCCATAAGGTCATCACCCTGGACACCCTGTACTCCGATACGGATCTGATCATTTCCAACAACAACATCTTTTGGACCCAGGAAATCATCGACTTTTGGAATGGAATTGACTCCGTAAGCGCTCCTGGTGTGCTGTCAGACCTGGTCAAGCAAATCCTGGGAGCCGACACCACCAATGCCTACTTCTCTGAGGTGCTTACCCTGGAGGACGTACCCCAGAGCATTTTTCAGTATGTACAAGACCTCTATGCTGATCCGACCAGTACGGAGATGTTTGACATCATCGTAGAGGACAGTGTGGTGGCAGGGACGATTCTGGACTCTGGGAATCTGTATGACTTCGATAACTTCTCTCCCTGCTACCCGGCTACCACCCAGTCGGCCACGGCCGACACCGATGGAGGACCCATTGGTGCCGTCACCGCTTGCGCCAACCTCGCCTCCAGCATCTGGGGTCCCGTCATTGGAGAATTTGCTTTCCGTGTAAGCCCTAACCCGGCCCACGGCACGGCCCGCTTCTCCTTTGAGCTTGAGCAGGCTGGACCGATCAGCTTACATATCTACGACCTCAGCGGCCGGATGGTATCGCTGGTACAAGCGGGCATAGCCGCCCCCGGACCGCAGGAGCGCGAATGGCAGGTCCCTGCCGACCTGGCCCCCGGCATGTATCTGGCGCGCCTACAGACCTCCCAGGGCGTTCAGGCTCTGCGACTTATGATTCAGTGAGATAGAAGTTTCTGAGTGAGGGGTTGGACCAGAGTTGAAAGAGGGCACCCCCGGTACCGTGTGCCTGGCGTTACCTTCCTTCAGCTTTGGTCCCCCTCATTTTTTTCTCTTGTAAGGAGCGCCTGCCCGTTGCCGGATCATTTCCGGCAAGGCGTTGCCTCGTCCACCCTCAGTATTTGCTCATGAAATTTTTCAGAAAATGGTGGGGTATCGGCTTGCTGCTGATGGCAGGGGCTTGTGTGCCTAACCCTTCCTCCCGGTATGAACAATCTGCGCTGTTTTTTGAGCAGCAACTGGACCATCAGGTGCAAAGGGCGCTGGCATATCTACCCGAAATGGCCGTCGACTCTACGGCCATCCCCCGCTCCGCCCACCGGGACGGTAGCCTGAACGGGACCACCTCCCGATCCTGGACCAGCGGCTTCTATCCGGGCGAGCTCTGGCTGCTCTATGAGCATAGCGGCGAGAAGCGCCTGCGGGCCGTGGCCGAGGAGTGGATGCGCTTTATCGAAAAGGAAAAGTACGACACCCATACCCACGATCTGGGGTTTAAACTCTACTGCAGCTATGGGCAGGCCCTTCGCCTGACCCTCAGTGAGACCTACCGGGACATTATCCTCACGGCTTCTGAGACCCTGATCAAGCGGTATGACCCGAAGGTAGGCTGTATTCGTTCCTGGGACTTCAACCAGGAAGTCTGGCAGTTTCCGGTCATCATCGACAACCTGATGAACCTGGAGATGCTCTTCGAGGCTACCCGCCTCAGTGGGGATTCGATTTACTATCAGGTCGCCTACCAGCACGCCCTGACCACCCTGGCCAACCATGTACGGCCCGACCATAGCGTCTACCATGTAATCGACTATGACACCCTGACCGGAGCGGTGAGGAATCGCCACACCCATCAGGGGTTGAGCGATGAGTCGGCCTGGTCCCGGGGGCAAGCCTGGAACATCTACGGCTTTGCCATGGCGTACCGCGAAACGCGGGACCCCCGCTTTCTGGCCCAGGCCCAAGGCGCTGCCCGCTACTATTACCAGCATCCCCATCTGCCTGCTGATGCGGTTCCCTACTGGGATTTTGATGCC
>RFHL01000763.1 GCA_003696875.1 Bacteroidota bacterium
AACCCCGCCCTGCTGGCGGGTAGTCCCTACCGCTTTGACCTGCATCTGGGCGGGCTCAGTGGTCAGATCCAAAACAATTACGTGGGGCTGCGATCCAGCGCCATCCTGAATGGCAATTGGCGCACGATTTCTGACTCCAACTATACCGACATCCTGCCCCGGGTACTGAACGGTGAAAGCAAATCGCTCACCTTCCAGACCGAAGTCCAGCTCCCCTCCCTGCTGGTTTCCCTCAATCCCAGACATGCCGTGGCCCTCACCAGCCGCTGGCGGACCCTCGGAAGTCTGAACCGGCTGGGTGAACCCGCCGCTCGTTTTGCCTACGAAGGGCTAGAGGTGCCCGACCAGTTTGGGACCACCTACAACAATGACGGTTTTGGACTGGCAGCCGCCAGCTTTCTGGAGGTCGGCCTGGCCTATGCCGGCCAGGTATACCAAAACGGCCCGCATCAGTTGCAGGCTGGCCTGCACCTCCGCTGGCTGCGCAGCCTGGCAGGCTCCTATTTTTACGCTCGTCGTTTGGCCTACTCCTTCGATGATGCCGAGACCCTGAACATCGAGGAAGGCGAGATTGAATACGCGCACAGTGCCGCCATCGGCGCGATTGATCCCAATTTTCAGCCAACCCGCGACCTTATCGGCCAGGAAGGCTGCAGCGGTCTGGGGGTGGATCTGGGAGCCAGCTATACCTATGCCACGGCCGATGATACCGCTTCTGGTCGCCCCTACCGGCTTCGGATGGGACTCTCCCTACTGGATATGGGCCGGGTCAGCTTCAACCAGTCCGCCAGCACCGGCACCTTCAGCGGCAGCGTCACCGGCTATAACCTCAATACGCTGAATGGTGGCAACTCCGTGGCCTTCTTTGACAGCACCCTCCAAGCCGAGTTTTCTTATACCCCTGGTGCCAATACCTTCGGAATGGCGCTGCCAACCACCCTCAGTATCCAGGGGGACCTGTACCTACGTCCCCGCCTAGCCGTCAACCTGAGCAGCGCCCTGGCCTTTCAGCGTATAGACTGTGCCGACTGCCTGCGCGCCGCCACCTACGTCACGCTTACGCCCCGCATCGAAGGTCGCCGCCGCAGCCTGGGGATTCCGCTTTCCGTCACCGGCAGCAACTCTTTCGGGATGGGGGTGATGGCCCAGCTGGGCCCCGTGGTAGTGGGCTCTGGCAACCTGGCCAGCGCCCTGGTTACCGATAATTTGAAGGCCCTTGATGCCTTTGTGGCTGTGCGGGTGCCGTTAGGTTACCCCACCCAAAAAGACCGGGATCGCGACGGCGTACCTGATAAGGAAGACGCCTGCCCCAGGGAACCTGGTCTTGCCAGCAATCAGGGCTGCCCAGAGGAAGAAGAGCCCGCTGAAGTCGTAGCCGCCCTACCCGAGCCTGATCCTCAGGCTGAAGTGCCCACGCAACCGGAACCCGAGCCGGAACCCGAAACCCAGCCGGAGACACCCCCTCAACCGCAACCTGAACCTCAGCCAGCGGCTCAACCGGAAGCTCCTGCTCCCCAAGTCCAACCTGAACCGGCGCCCCAACCTGAACCGCAGATACCGGCCCCGGCACCCCAGCCGCAGCCTGAGCCGGAACCGCAGGTAGCCAGCACTCCGGCAACCCCGCCGCAGGTCGCGCAGGGACCACAGGAA
>RFHL01000764.1 GCA_003696875.1 Bacteroidota bacterium
ATCAAATATCTGAAGGCCTATCTCGCCCAGCATCCGGTGGATGCCATTCTCTCCAGCGGCCCGCCACATACGGTGCACATGATCGCCAAAGGGGTCAAGGCCGCCACCGGCCTGCCCTGGATCGCGGACTTTCGCGATCCCTGGACCAACATTGACTTCTACGACCAACTGATGCTCACCCGCTGGGCCGACCGGCAGCATCGCCGCATGGAAAGAGCCGTCGTACAGGCCGCCGACCGTCTCGTTACGGTCAGCTGGGTCTGGGCCGAGGAGTTTCGCGCCCTGGGCGCGCGCGATCCCCGCGTCATCACCAATGGCTTCGATGCCGCCGACTTTGCCTTTGACCCACCCCCGCTAGAGAAGGCTTTTGTGTGCAGCCACATCGGGTATCTCAACCGCGACCGTAACAATGGCCTCCTCTGGGAGGCCTTCGGGGAGCTCGCCCGCGAACTGCCCGGCTTTCGGGAGGATCTACAGTTGCGCTTCATCGGCAAGACCGATTTTGTCACCTTCCAGCAACTAGAGGCGCAGGGCCTGATGGATCGGGTAGAGCGCATTCCCTACGTCCCGCATAGCGAGGTGCTCACCTACACCCGCTCCACGCAGCTGCTGCTCCTGCTCGTCAACAATGTCCCCAATGTGATGGGCCACATCCCCGGCAAAACCTACGAATACATCGGCTCCCGCCGGCCCGTGCTTGCCATCGGGCCCGAGACGGCCGACTTTGCCCGGGTCCTCACCCAGACCCGTTCGGGCGTGATCTGTGATTTTGAGGATAAGGAAAAGATGAAGCGCACCCTCCTCCGCTGGTGGCGAAGCTACCGCAAGGGACAGCTGACGGTCGAAGATGCCGACACCGAGCCTTTTACCCGCCGCGCAGCGACGGGGCAGATGGCCGCCGTACTCGACGAGCTTACCGCCGATCAGGCCATATAGAGGTAGGGCTTCCAGTCCTCTCGCACATCGCCGGAGAAATTGCTCAGAAACATGACAAAGCTGGGCCGGAAGGGCTGATGCCGCATCTCCAGGCCGGCCTCCTCGGGCGACATGTCGCCCTTGCGGGAGTTGCACTTCTGGCAAGCCGTCACCAGGTTGTCCCAGGTATCGCGGCCGCCGTGGCTGCGGGGCACCACATGGTCGATGGTGAGGGCGTCGCGGCTGCCACAGTACACACAGCGGTTGCGGTCCCGCCGGAAGATGTTTTGCCGGGACAGGTTCACCTTCTTGTAGGGGATGTGGATGTAGCGGTGCAGGCGGATGATGGAGGGAAAACGAAACGACTTCCGGATCGACTTGATCTGATACTCGGGATGATCGGAGAGCATTTCGGCCTTGTTGAGAAACACCAGGACAAAGGCCCGCTCGGCCGAGCAGACCCCGATGGCCTGATAGTCCTGGTTGAGGACGAGTACGCTTTCTTTCACAAACATCGGCGTAGGGTTATCAATTCATGGGAAAGCTGAGAGTGAGGCGGGTGTATACCTTGCGGGGAAAAGCGGTCGATCCGCACTTTTCCCGACGCGTGAATGATCTGATCGCGGTCGATGAGCAGGCCTACGTGGGTGATGCGGGTCTGCCCGGGCTTGGCAAAAAAGGCCAGGTCGCCGGCGCGATGCGCGCCGGGCGCCACTTCGGTACCGGCCTGGGCCTGCACGCTGGAGTCGCGCGGCAGGCTGATCCCCACCATGCGAAAGAGAACCTGCATGAAGCCGGAGCAGTCGATGCCAAAGCCGCCGCGCCCCCCCCATAGGTAGGGCGTATTGAGAAAGTGGCGTGCCAGCTCCGGCAGTTGGTCCGGCGCCTGCGGCGGCAGCAGGCGACTGCCTGGCTCCAGAATCCAATAGTGCTGGCCCATGGCAAAAGCCCCGTCGAGGTCTGGCCGGGGCAGCCGGCTCCCGAGCGGGAGCCGCATGGAGCTGCCGTCTGACAGGCGCACCCGGCCGTCGAGGACGTACTGCCAGGTGTAGGCGGCAGGCGCCGCCGGGAGAGGCAGCACCATCTGCGGATTGAGCCAACCGGTATAGCCATCGTCGGCCCCCTCGACCTTCCACCAGTTGCCTTGACGCGTGCGCACCCGGCCCAGGTCGCCAAACAGCCATTGGCTGACCATCTCGGCCGACTCGGAAGGAGCGCTCCGCAGGGGGATCGCCGCTTCCGAGGCTATTATCCAGGTGTCGTCGTCAAGGTCCATAGGCAAAAACGGGGCAATAGAGCGGGCTGAAAACCCGGCCAGGTGAAATCTAGGGAAGAAGTTTTAACTCAGTGTTACCTAAACGAACGGACATGTCCGGTTTGGGGGTTGTTTTCCCAGAAAAAAACGCCCTTCCACGCAAAGGCCAGAAAAAGTCCGGATACGGGATTACCGCTCGCTTAAAGGTAGGATTTATCAAGGATAATCGCACATGTTGTTTTTCCTCCTAAGGCTTTGTACCTTCGAATTATGTGGAAAAGGGGCGCTTTTGCCCTGGCTTATCCACATATTGTTAACAATTTCTTCCACACTTCTTGCAACCGGGCTGCTCTTCGGAGCGGCCCTTTTCTTGCGCACACATGCCGCTTCGCCTTCGTCTCCTGTGGGGCATTCTGCTCATGCTGGCCGGGCTACCGGCCACCGCCCAATCCCTCCCGGGCGGCATGGAGCTCGCCCTGGACGGCTTTCAGGGCCGCACCCTGCGGCACCGGTCGACCATGGTCTTTGCCCTGCCGCGGCCGGCCCGCGGCCTGCGGCTGGAGGCGAGCTGGCAGACCGACGGCAGCCGCCCCTGGCATCACCTCCACCACTTGCCCCGCCTGGGCTGGTCGGTGATGATGCTCGACTACGTCAATCCCGAGGTGCTGGGCCGGGCCTGGAGCTTGGTCCCCTTCATCGATGCCTTTTTCCTGCGACGCGAGCGCCTGCGACTGGGGATGCGGGTGGGATTTGGCCTGGGTTGGCTGGACCACCCCTACGACCGCCTGACCAACCCCGGCAACAACGCCATCGGCTCCGCGATCAACAATACCACCATGCTCTCCCTGCTCGGGCAGGTGCGGGTAGCCCCGCACTGGTGGCTGCGCGCCGGGGGGACCCTCTCCCACAACTCCAATGCCCGCCTGCAGGTCCCCAACCTCGGCCTCAATACCGCCAAACTCCGCCTGGGACTGGCCTATGCGATCACGCCCGACCGACCGGTGCAGGCGGCTGCGCCCCTCCCCCCGGCCCGCCGGCCGGTGGGCATCACCCTGCGCACCGGCCTCGCCTATGTCGAGGAAAAGGTTCCCGAGGGGCCCAAATATCCGGTACATGTCTTGGCCGCCTATCTCGATTATCCGCTAAGCCCCAAGAGCCGCCTTCTCGGCGGCTTCGAGGCCGCCTTTGACCGGGGTATACAGGCCTTTTTCCTGGACAACGACATCCCAAAAGGTCCCGGCAACCAGCAGCCATGGCGCTATAGCGCCATCGTGGGGCACGAACTCCTGATCGGCCGGGTAGGTGTCATGACCCAGACCTTCGTGTACCTCAACGACCCCTTCAGCGACCGTGACAGCTGGGGCTTTAAGCTGGGGCCACAGGTCTACCTCCACCCACCCACGCGGCAACCCGCCGCCAATGCTTTCTTGGGGGTCTACCTCAAGGCCCACCGCGCCATCGCCGATTATGCCGAGCTGGTGCTGGGCGTGCGCATGTGAGGGGAGAGGTCAGAAGCGAGAAACGAGAGGCGATCCCGCAAGCGGGACTTCATTACGTTCAGGAGGGCGAGAGGCGAGACAAGAGAAATCTACGCTCGCGGAGGCCCTTTCAGGGCCGATCTCGCCTCTCGGTTCTACATATCGAATAACATTGAGCCCATCAAATTACAGGCCTACCCGAATTCTCAAACTCGAACCCTCAACCCGGAACGCATAACCTCGAACCAGGAACTTCGCCCCCTCACCCCCTTCCCCTTTTTGGAAATCCGCCCGGGCATGTCGTATTTTCAGCCTATTCGGATGGCCAATCCCCTGACCCATGAAGCTCTACACCAAAATCCTGCTCGGCATGCTGGCCGGCATCCTCGTCGGGACCTTTTTCAACCTGATGTCCCAGCCGGGCCGCTTTCAGCGGATCGACACCAACAAAGACCGCAGCCTGAGCTGGACCGAGCATCAGGCCGCCCCGGCCGATGACCGCTTTGCGGCCAATCAAGCGGAATTTGCCCAGCTTGACAGCGACGGGGATGAAGCCGTGAGCCGCAAGGAGTACGATGCCCGCTACAACTGGGCACGCTTCACCGTCTATACCGACTGGATCGGCACCATCTTTATCCGGCTGGTCAAGATGCTGGTGGTGCCGCTGGTGCTGGTATCCCTGGTGCTGGGCTCGGCCAACCTGGGCGACATCCGCAAGATCGGAAAGATGGGAGCCAAGGCTTTCCTGTTCTTCATGTTCACCACCGCAGTAGCGGCG
>RFHL01000765.1 GCA_003696875.1 Bacteroidota bacterium
AATCAATTGCGGGCGGCTGGGCCGCCCAAGTTCCCCGCATCCGGCAGGTTGCACCTGCCGATGTGCTGGCACCGGCGCAGCTGCAACCTGCGCCGGTGCGCAATCAGTTGCGGGCGGCTGGGCCGCCCAAGTTCCCCGCATTCGGCAGGTTGCACCTGCCGATGCGCTGACATCGGCGCCGCTGCAACCTGCGCCGGTGCGTAATCAATTGCGGGCGGCTGGGCCGCCCAAGTTCCCCGCATCCGGCAGGTTGGACCTGCCGATGCGTATGCAGTTAGGGCGGTCTCGCCTCTCGCCTCCCGATTCTCGCATCTAACAATCTAATCATTATCTTGCGGGCAAGCCACCCGATTATGCCGAT
Organism: Bacteroidota bacterium; assembly: GCA_003696875.1. GTDB lineage: Bacteria > Bacteroidota > Bacteroidia > J057 > J057 > RFHL01. The sequence goes on from RFHL01000765.1 coordinate 362, forward strand.
CTCCCGCAACCGCATTGTGATCATCGTCCTGACAATGGCTTTGCTGGCCTTTATGGTCTGGCAGTTTGCCACCATTATCTTCTATGTGTTCACGGCGGTGATCCTTTCCCTGTTGGGACGTCCGATTCTGAAGCTTCTCGACAAGGTAACCATCAAGGGCTGGATGCTGCCCGAGGCGCTCAAGGCGGTACTGACCCTGCTCACGCTATTTGGGTTGATCACGCTGCTTTTTACCCTTTTTCTCCCGCCGCTGATTGAGCAGACCCGGGCGCTGGAGAATGTGAATGTGGAGGCCATTGCCCGCGGCCTGGAGGAACCCATCGCCTGGGCCGAGGACCTCGCCCGTCGCTACGAACTGACCGAGGAGGACCTCTCGCTGGAAGAATATCTGCGGACCAAGGTCCTCTCGGTGGTCGACGCCACCCGCATCTCCAACATCGCCGGGGCGATCGTGGGTTTTACGGGCGATTTCTTCATCGCGGCTTTCTCGGTGGTGTTCATCACCTTCTTTTTTCTCAAGGAACGCAAGCTGCCCCATCAGATCATGCTGGTCCTAACCCCTGATCCCTACGTGGATCAGGTCAATCGGATCGTGGCCACCGCCAAACCGCTGCTCACCCGCTACTTCGTAGGCGTCTTCATCGAAGTGCTGCTGGTGGGCGGGCTCATTTCCCTGGGCCTCTCGCTGGTGGGGGTGGACAATGCCCTGGTGATCGGCTTTTTGGCCGGGCTTTTCAACGTGATTCCCTATGTGGGACCCATCATCGGGGCTACTTTGGGGGTGGTCCTCACTACCTTGGGCAACCTCAACCTGGATTTTTATTCCGGGATGCTGCCCCTGATCGGCAAGGCACTGGCTGTGTTCCTGGTGGTGCAACTCGTCGATAACTTCGTTTTCCAGCCGCTGATCTACTCCAACAGCGTCAAGGCCCATCCGCTGGAGGTCTTTCTGGTGATCCTGATGGCCGGCTCGCTGGCCGGGGTGGGGGGCATGATTCTGGCCATTCCCGCCTACACCATGTTTCGCGTGGTGGCCCGCGAGTTTTTCAACGAATTCAAAGTCATCCAATCGCTCACTCGGAGCCTATGAGTGAAGAAAAAAATCCCTGGACGATCAACGCGTCCGAGCTGAAGTACGACAATCCCTGGCTCTCTATCACCGAGCATCAGGTTACGAGCCCCGGCGGCAAGCCGGGCATCTATGGCGTCGTTCACTTCAAAAACCAGGGCGTAGGCGTCGCGCCCTATGAAGATGGCTGCCTCTGGATGGTAGGCCAGTATCGCTTTCCGCTGGAGCAATATTGCTGGGAAATTCCTGAAGGTGGCGGGCCCTGGGGCGAAGACCCGCTGGACACCGCCAAGCGGGAGTTGGAGGAAGAGACCGGCCTCACGGCCGGGCGCTGGGAACGATTCCTTGAGATGCACGTCTCCAACTCGGCCACCGATGAATGGGTGATCGTGTATCTGGCCCGGGACCTGCAGCGCGGCCTCGCCGCGCCGGAGCATACCGAAGACCTCCGGGTCCGGAAGGTACCCCTCGAAGAGGTCTTTGCCGAGGTGGAGGCGGGCCGCATCACCGACTGTATGACGGTCGCTTCCGTCTATAAGCTAATGATGCTCAAGGCCCAGGGCAAACTCTGATCCCTTCAGCTCATGCCGATGTCAAACGATACAAAATACTTTGCCATTACCGGTGTGGCGGGCTATGTGGCCCCACGCCACCTGCAGGCGATTCACGATACCGGCCACCAACTCGTGGCCGCGATGGACCCGCACGATGCCGTCGGCATCCTGGATCGCTACTTCACGGATGTCTCGTTTTTTACGGAGTTTGAGCGCTTTGACCGGCACCTGGAGCGGCGCCGGATGAGCGCCGACTTGCCCGCCATCGACTACCTCTCGGTCTGCTCGCCCAACTATCTGCACGACGCCCACATCCGGCTGGCCCTGCGTCTGGGGGCCCACGCCATCTGCGAAAAGCCGCTGGTGCTCAACCCCTGGAACCTCGACGCCTTGCAGGCGCTGGAGGCTGAGTCCGAAGGACGGGTCTACAACATCCTGCAACTACGGGTGCATCCGGCACTCCTGGCGCTCAAGCAGCGCCTGGAGACCGAGCGACGCGCCAACAAGAAGCGTGAAGTGGTGCTTTCCTATATCACCTCCCGGGGCAAGTGGTACCACTACTCCTGGAAGGGGGATATGAGCAAATCCGGCGGCATCGCCACCAACATCGGTATCCATTTCTTCGATATGCTCATGTGGTTTTTTGGACCGGTGCAGCAAAGCGAGTTGCATCTTTCTGCGCCCGGCAAAATGAGCGGATACATCGAGCTGGCCGGTGCACATGTGCGCTGGTACCTCTCCATCGACCGGCAGGACCTGCCAGCCGAGGCCATAGCCAAGGGACAGCCCACCTTCCGCTCGATCACCATTGACGGAGAGGAAGTAGAATTTTCCGGCGGCTTCGCCGACCTGCACACCCGCATGTATGCCGAGACCCTGGCCGGTCGCGGCTTCGGCCTGGAGACCGCCCGGCCCTCGATTGAGCTGGTGCACCGCCTGCGGCAGGCGCCGGTGGCGGTGCAGCCAGCCTATCCGCATCCGTTTTTGTCG
>RFHL01000766.1 GCA_003696875.1 Bacteroidota bacterium
ACGAGGATGTTTACGGGGTGGAACTGGACAACGGCATGGAGCTGTTTTTTGATCTGCAGGGGACCTTCCTGGGTACTGGCAGCACCTACGACTGTGACGGGGATGACGACGACTACATAGACCCCGCCACCCTGCCCAGCGCGGTGCTCACCTACATCTCGACCAACTATCCCAACGCAAACATCTACGAGGCCGAGATCGAAGACGACTGCGAAGACGACGACGTGTACAGGGTAGAGCTGGACAATGACGTCGAGCTGTACTTTGACCTCCAGGGGAACTTCCTGGGCACCGATGCCACCTACGACTGTGACGGGGATGACGACTGATCGCAGGTGTCAGACCAGCCCAATTAGGTGGACAGACAGGGCATTTTCTTCCTTCCGTAAGCCTTTGGCTACCGCATTTTCCCGTGCTTTTTCCTGGCTCTGATCTGTCCATCCCCTTTTCGCGTGCTCCTCTGTCTCAAGCAGGGGAGCACCTTTTTGGGTATCCTGTTGGGGCGGGGAGCCGCTCGTTCTTCCTTCATAGGGCAGGACAGCTTATTGGAGGCGAATGGGTAGGTTGATCGGTACCTTAATAAATAAGCGATGGCGTACCGTTCCTGCCTGTTGTCCATTTGGCTGCTCATCCTGTTCCTGATGGCCTGCCAGCCTCCAGCCGCCTCTACTTCTGACCAACCCCGGCGATTCTTTGCCAGCAACAGCTTCTGGAACCAGCCTATCGGGCCAGATCCTGCCCTCGCGCCGCAAAGCGGCGCCTGGATCGACCTGCTGGCCCAAGACCCCAGCTGCGAACACATTGGCATCAATGTCGAATCCTACACCATTCCCATCTATGTTGTCGACAGCCTCACGCCCACGGCCATCATCCGGGAAAGCGCCGAGCTGAAGCGCGCGCATCAGGATTTTCCTGGCAGCCAGGTCTTCCACCAGGGTCCGCGATTTCGGGGACAGCCGGTCCCGATTCCGGCCAGGCTGGCGCCATCGCCCGGGACCGATGCCCATGTCGCCATGGTCGACTATGCGCGGGGCCTGGCCTGGGATATGTGGTACGTCTTCCAGGACAGCAGCGGGCAGTGGTGCTCCCACACCGGCATGCAGTACGATCTGTACGGGTCGGGGGTCTTCGATCCGGCGGCCTTTCCCGTCGAGGTCGGAACCAGCATTCATGGACATGGGCCGGGGCGGGCAGCAGGGGTGCCCATCATCGCCGGGGCCATCATGCACCACGAGGTGCTGGCCGGAAAGATCGAGCACAAGTTGGCCGGAGCCTTGCGCTATGTGGCCTATCAGGAGTTTGCCTATCCTCCCGCCGTCTGGACCGACGGCAACTATGAGGGCGGCATCCCGGAGGGAGCCATTATCCAGCTCGATCCCGAGCTGGATCTGGGGGCCTTTGACCTGACGGAGGCGGAGCAGGTGGTCGCGCGCGCCCTGCAGGAATACGGCATGGTGATCGTGGATTTTGCGCGGGGCAGCACCCTCTATGCCGAAGGGCTCTGGTATGACGCCAGTCGCAGCTGGCAAGGCCTGCTGCGGGGCTGGGCTGAGCCCGGCGGCATCAAAAGCATTCCCGTGCAGTACTATCGGGTACTGGATCCCGGGGACCGCCTGCGCAGCGGGGGGGACCGCAAGAAGGCCTTTTTTCTGGAATCGTTTGAGATGCCCCGGAATTGTGACTAGTCTTTGCCCATAACCGATACCCAAACCCGCATCTGCTGTGTATCTTTATACGCATTCTCTTTCCTACGCAAACCCATTGCCCCATGCCTAGCTTTCTTCGCTCCACTTCCCTGATTTGGCTCCTCCTCATCGGAAGCCTGTGGGCCCAGCCCCGGCAATCGCTGGTCCAGCTGGATGTGCATCCCCTGGCCGAGACCTGGACCTATGAGCTGGGCGAACGGGCGGACTTTGCGGTGCGGGTCAGCCGCAACGGGCACCCTTTGCGCAATGTGTCGATCCGCTACGAGATCGGTCCGGAGTGTATGCCTGCCGTGATCAGGGACTCCCTCGCCCTGCCGGAGGGAGAAACCATCCTGACCGGCCTGGCCGGGGAGGAGCCGGGCTTTGTGCGCTGCCAGGTGTGGGTAGAGGTGGAAGGCAAAACCTACCAGGCCTGGGGCACGGCCGGTTTTGCTCCGGACCAGCTTACTCCGGTCATCCCCCAGCCGAAGGACTTCGAGGCCTTTTGGGACAGCGCCAAGTCTGATCTGGCCCGCATCCCGTTGGAGCCACACCTTACCCCGCTACCCGAATACAGCACGGACAAGGTCGATGCGTACCATCTTCGTCTCAACACCCTGGCTTCCCCCAACTGGCACGGCAACTATGGCCATGTCTACGGCATCCTGTGTGTCCCTAAAGCGCCAGGCCTTTATCCGGCCCTGCTCAACGTGCCCGGGGCGGGTGCCCGCCCCTACTACCCCGATGCACGCGCCAACGAGGGCCTGATCACGCTGACCATCGGTATCCACGGCATCCCGGTTACGCTGGAGGAACATGTTTACACTGATCTGATGCGCGGGGCAATCATGGACTACTGGACCAAGGGGATGGAGCATCGTGACACATACTACTACAAGCGGGTCTACCTGGCCTGTGTGCGGGCCATCGACTATCTGGTGAGCCGCCCGGAATTTGACGGAAAAGCCCTCGGCGTCACGGGAGGCAGCCAGGGAGGGGCGCTTTCGATTGTCACCGCCGGCCTTGATGAACGGGTTACCCATCTGGCGGCCTTTTACCCGGCCCTGTGCGACCTGACGGGCTACCTGCATGGCCGCGCCGGAGGCTGGCCGCATATGTTCAGCGACTACGACCCTGCGGTCAGCCCCGGCTGGCTGACCACGGCCCCCTACTATGATGTGGTCAACTTTGCCCGGCGGGTCACCGCCCGGGGCTGGTACGCCTGGGGCTATAACGACAATGTCTGCCCCCCCACTTCCATGCACGCGGCCTACAATGTCATCACGGCCCCCAAGGAATTCCACCCTTTCTACGAAACGGCGCACTGGACCTATCCCGAAGAACAGGCCGCCGCTACCGCCTGGCTGCTGGAGAGCCTGAGGGACGTGCGGCCTTGAGGGGAGGGCAAGAGCGTAAAGCGTAGGAAGTGCCTGAGAGGGTATTATTCCGGGTGAGCCTGATACTTGTTCTGAGCTGGATGGCCTGTGGCATCCCGGCCGGCTGGCCGGGCTTTTCCGTGCAGCGGGTGTTTCGGGCTAAGCGGTTTCATATTCCAGGGAGAATCCGCGTGTGTGGAAAAGGGCGTTCGGCGAATGTGACGGAATGGGGACGAGATCCCCGGAAACCTGATCCCGCGGGAAATGGCTGGCTACCAGAATGAAGTACGGGTGGAAATGGGCTGAGAAAATCCCACATCTCAGCCCGGAAAGCACAGGGTGGCTTTCTGACCGAGGCTTTGCTTCTTTCCCCAAAGCCATCGACTTATGCGCCAAACGCCCCTCATTGCGCTCCTGGGCCTGCTCCTTTTGGGCTGCGGGCCTGATACCACGCCTCCTCTACCGGAGCAACCCAATATCCTCCTCATCTTCGTCGACGACATGTCCTGGGGCAGCCTGCCGCCCTATGGCAAGGACTATCTGGATATGCCCCACCTGGAAAAGCTGGCGGCTGACGGCATGCTCTTTACCGACGCCTGGGTGACGCCGCAGTGTACCCCTACCCGGGCCAGCCTGCTCACCGGGCAGGCCACCGCCCGCAACCGCATGTGGCACGTCATCGGGCCCTACGGTCACCCGTACGCCAAGCTCAGCGAGCCCGAATACCTTGAGCAACTGCCCCGCGACACCTACACCTTGGGCAAGGCCTTGCAGGACAACGGCTACACCACCGGCATCTTTGGCAAGTGGCACCTGAGCAATGACGAAACCGGCTACTATACCTACTTGCTGGAGCCGGGCCGGGAGGCCTACGGCTGGGACTACAGCAACCCCCAGACGGACCCCACCGAGTACCAAAATCGCCCTGGCAAGGGCGTGGAGATGCTCACCCAGGAGGCTATGGACTTTATGAGCCGGGCCGTGGCCGAGGGGAAACCCTTCTTTGCCTATCTCTCCCAGCACGCCATGCACAGCCGGGTGGTGACCCCTGACACCCTGGTGGAGAAATACCTGCGCCAGGGCTGGCCCCGGCAGGAGATACAAGTGGACCGGGTGCATTGGGGCTCCAATGCCGACTACCTCGGCCTGCTCGACTACCTGGACCAGAGCATCGGGCAACTAGAGGCCCACCTGACCGAGCTCGGCATCACCGACAACACCGTGGTGATCTTCCTCACCGACAATGGTGGGGAGGACGAATACTTCGACAACTACCCGCTGCGCTACGGCAAGGGCACCCCCTACGAGGGCGGCATCCGGGTGCCCTTCATCGTGAAATGGCCGGGCCAGGTCCCGGCCGGGGTGCAGAATACCCTGCCTGTGCAGGTCGCCGATCTCTATCCCACCCTCGTCGCCCTGGCGGGCGGCAAGATGCAGCAAGCCCACGAGGTCGACGGAGTCGACCTGAGCGGCGTCCTCACCCGGGGCGAAAGCCTGGACCGGGAAAGCCTCTACGGCTATATGCCTCTCTATGACCTACTGTGGGGAGCGAGCCCGGCGGCGATTATCCGTCAGGGAGACTACAAATTGATCCACTACTTCGGCGACTGGTTTGACGTCGAGGACAGCATGGCCTACCATCCCGAGGCCAAGACCGAGCTCTTTAACCTGAAGACCGACATCGGGGAGCGGCACGACCTTTCTGAGGTCGAACCGGAGCGTACGGCTGTCATGCGGCAGGAACTGCTCGACTGGCTGGTCCGGATGGAGGTGGATTTGCCTACGCCCAATCCCCGTTACAACCCGGACAGCGTCTACGTGAAGCGGCGGGGGCAGCAGTTTTAGGCGGCCCGGTTCTGGCGAGAAAACTACTGCTGACCGTCCTGGATGGGAGGTTGGAGGTGAATCAGTTCGTCGGCCCAATCATCGGGAATCTGAGTAATCAGATGTTTGAGCTGATTGCCCCACTGCTCGGCCAGGTGTCGGATTTCCTCTTCGTAGTAGCGCCGCTCGATCATGTGGCCAGTACTGGCCTCGTAGATGACCACATCTATGGGGTAGCCTACGTCATTGGCGCTCACGCGGGTGGAGTCAAACGAGAGAAAGCCTGTCTTGAGAGCAAACCGCAAAGTAGAGGCATAGGTCAGCACCCGGTTGAGGATGGGCTTGCCATAGCCCGAATTGCCGATAATGGTAAAAGGGGTAGCCTCCCCGATTTCTATCCAGTTGCCCTCGGGATACAGCATATAGAGCTTGTGCTCCTTGTCATTGGCCAGCTTTCCCCCCACGATGGTGAAGAGGTTGAAGTACAAGCCTGACTCGGCCAGGGCGGCCTTGTCCTCGCTGGCTACCCGGCGTAGTTGGGCGCAAAAGGCGTTTACGGCCTTGTAGGTTTTGTCAAACTCGAAGGTATCCTCGGCCAGGATTTCCTCAAAGTAGGTGACCGCCTTGTCCCGGATGGAGCGCAGGCCCGAAGTCATCAGAAAGAGATGATTGTTGCCATGCGAGAGGATCGATATCTTCTTGGCGGTCGTGGTCTCGGAGCCGGAGGTGATGCGCGTATCGGCGAGCGCCACCAGGCCATCCTTTACTTTGATTCCCAGGCAGTAAGTCATGTGAGTGAATTGGTGTTGGGTCAGGAAGGCTGGGCGACGCTATGAAGGCTGAGGCTTTCGGAGGCGCTTCCTCACCGGTGCGTACGCTCTCCCTGCGGTTAAACGGCGGGGGGAGAGGCTGGTTAGGAGAACTGAAAGTATTTTTGCTCGATCAGGTCGTTGAGGGAAAAAATCTGCGCCGACGCCCGGTCAAAGAAGGCATTGCCCTCCGCGAGGGCCTCCTCCACCTCCAAGAACCGGAAGTGGCAGGCTAACTTGCCCGCCTGGAACATCAGGGGCTCATTGGGGTCGGAAGAAAAGCTCAGCATCCCCAGGAGATCCTGGACCCGCTTGAGGCTGTAGGCCATCGAGCGGGGAAAGCGGGGATGGGAGAGCAAAAACGCGCATACGGAGGCCTCCGTCTGATCTTTTTGAAAGATCCGCCGGTGCATGTCCAGGGCTTCGAGCACCTTGAGGGTGATCGTCAACTGGTAGCGCCTGAGCGGGATATTGGCCCCATGTTCCGTGAGGATGCTGATGTCGTTGAGCTTGCTCCTCAAGATCCGGATGACCTGCGCCGAGCGCTCCAGGTAGATACCCATTTCGATGAAGACCCAAATATCGTCGTGCACCAGGGTATGGTCGAGGTAGGAGCGGATCAAGGCACAATGTTTGGCTGCCTGTACGGTGAAGTTGTACAACCCCCGGGTCTGATAATCCGCTGCGGGGTAGTCCCTGACAAAGAGGTAATACTGGTTGATGACCTCCCACAGCTCGGTAGAGATGGTATAGCGAACCGAGCGGGCGTTTTCCCTGGCGGCGTATACCGTAGAGAGCAGGGAGTTGGGGATGCTGGTATCCTTGCCGACTTTGACCAGAACGTCCTGATCCTCAATAGGGGCATTGGGGTCAATCTCAATCCCATACATCATGAGGATTGACCGATACACAAAAGGCTTGTTTTGCATCATGGGGGTATCCATGAGTGACAAATACTCTACCTTGAGGTAGCGGGCCAGGTGTTCTGAGCGCTCGATATAGCGACCGATCCAGAAGAGGGAATTCGCAACACGTGCAAGCATAAGGGAGGCTTTGGGTCTGGGGAAGAGAGAGCCGGGAAGTGATAACAAAGGCCTTTCTCAAGCATGAAATGAGGTCATCAGGGATCAGAAAGCACCCAAGTATCCTTGGAGCCTCCTCCCTGGGAGGAATTCACGATCAAGCTCCCCTTCTTGAGCGCCACGCGCGTCAGGCCACCGGGCAGGACATAGGTCTCGTCTTTGCCCATCAGGGTGAAGGTGCGCAGGTCGATGTGCCGGGGTTCAAAATGTTCTTCCTCTTCTATGTAGGTACTGTGCAGCGACAGCAGCATCTTGGGCTGGGCGATATAGTTGCGCGGATTGGCCTGAATCTTTTTGGCCAGGGCCTCCAACTCCGCCTTGCTTAGGCGGTCACAAACCGTAACGCCATACCCCCCTGACATATCCACTGGTTTGATGACGAGCTCTGGCAAGTGGGCCAGGGTATAGGCCAGGTCATCCGGCCGCTGGCAAATGTAGGTGGGCACATTGGGCAGAATCGGCTCCTGCTTCAGGTAATAACGGATCATATCCGGCACAAAGGCACAAATGGCCTTATCATCCGACACGCCGGTCCCCGGCGCATTGACCAGGGTTGCATTGCCCTTCAGGTAGGCTCCCATTACCCCTGGTACGCCCAATAGAGAGTCCTTGCGAAAAACCTCTGGATCCAGAAAGGCGTCATCTACCCGGCGGTAGATGACGTCTACCCGCCGCAAGCCCCGGATGGTCCGCAGGTAGACGGTGTCCCTTTCTACTACAAGATCCCGGCTCTCAACCAGTTCTATGCCCATCGTCTGAGCCAGGAAAGAATGCTCATAGTAGGCTGAGTTGTACTGGCCCGGAGTCAGCAATACACAGAGGGGATCTGCTATCCCCCGGGGAGCGACCGACTGCAGGGTGCTCAGCAGCATGGAAGGATATTGGCTGACCCCCTCCACCGCGATTTGCTTGAACAAATCCGAGAGCGTCCGCCGCATGGTTTCCCGGTTGGCCAGCACATAGCTCACCCCCGAAGGACAACGGACATTGTCCTCCAGTACGTAAAACTGTCCATCCTTATGCCGGATCAGATCGGTCCCGCAAATGTGGGTATAGATCTCCCCTGCTGGCACAAAGCCCTTCATCTCCTGACAATAGTGAGGCGAGGAATCTACCAGTTCCTTGGGCACCACCTTGTCCTTGAGGATGCGCCGGTGGGTATATACGTCCTTTAAAAACAAGTTGAGCGCCTGATTGCGCTGGGTTATCCCCTGCTCCAGCCGGGCCCACTCCTCCGGCTCCAACAAGCGCGGAAACAAATCAAAGGGAAAAATCTTCTCTGCCCCCTGTTCCTCATCATCATACACAGAAAAGGTGATTCCCTGATTCAGAAACGACAGCTTGGCCGACTCATTGAGTCGCTTGAAGTCCTTCTGGCTGATCGACTGAAACAGGGACCGAACCTGCGCATAGGGATCGGATGCATCGCTTTGCGGAGCAGAAAACACCTCGTCCAGCATGTCATCGGGAATGACATAGGTATCAAAAAGTGAGCGAAGATCGGCCATAGTGATGGGCGTGATAGGGAGAGGGCAAAGCAATCAGTTTTTTGAAATTATAAAAACATCCCAATATTATTTGAGATATTTACAAAAAAGCACTTCATGGGCATTCAGGTCGCTATCAAACACCACACCCGTTACGAATATGAACGGCCCATTAATCTGGGACCACAAACCATTCGCCTTCGTCCGGCCCCCCATACCCGCAGCCCAATCAAGGGCTACAGCCTGCGGGTGCAACCGGAAAACCACTTTATCAACTGGCAGCAAGATCCCTTTGGCAATTACCTGGCGCGCCTGGTTTTCCCCGATAAAACAGACCATTTCATCATCGACGTGGAGGTCATCACGGAGCAGATCACCCTCAATCCCTTTGACTTTTTTCTGGAGGCCTATGCCGAGACCGTTCCATTCGCCTATCCTCCCGATTTACAGAAGGAGCTCTCGCTCTATCTGGAGGTCACCGAGTCAGGCCCTCTCCTTCAGGAGTGGGTCGCCCGGGCCAAGGCCCTGCAGCGCGAACACCCCCGCAGCGTGGACTTTCTGGTGCGGCTAAACCAGGAAGTGTGTCATGCGATCGACTACACCATCCGGCTGGAGCCGGGGGTACATAGCTGTGAGCAGACCCTCACTTTGGGGCGGGGCTCTTGCCGGGACTCAGGCTGGCTCCTGGTTCAGATTCTGCGCCACCTGGGCCTGGCGGCCCGTTTTGTCTCCGGGTATCTGGTCCAGTTGACGGCCGATGAGGCCCCGGTAGAGGGGCCCGCCGGTCCCACCGAAGACTTCACGGACCTGCATGCCTGGGCCGAAGTATACCTGCCCGGGGCCGGTTGGATCGGCCTGGATGCGACCTCGGGCCTTTTTGCGGGCGAAGGCCACATCCCCCTGGCTTGCACCCCCAGCCCGGAATCGGCCGCCCCTATCAGTGGGGTACTGGACCAGGTAAAAACGGAGTTTTTTTACGAAAATACCGTGGAGCGCATTTGGGAAAGGCCCCGCGTGACCCGCCCCTATTCCGATGCCCAGTGGACCCGAATGACCGCCCTGGGCGAAGAGGTGGATCGACGCCTGGCCCAGCAGGATATGCGCCTTACCATGGGCGGAGAGCCGACTTTTGTGTCCTCCCTGGATATGGAGTCCCCCCAGTGGAATGAAGACGCCGATGGCCCGGACAAGCGGCGGATGGGTTGGGACCTCGCCCTGCGCCTCAAGGCGCACTTTGCGCCCCAGGGCCTTATCCATCAGGGCCAGGGCAAATGGTACCCCGGAGAACCGATCCCCCGCTGGCAATACGCCATCTACTGGCGCAAGGACGGCCTCCCCCTCTGGCAATCCCCTCAGCGGCTGGCCGCTCCTCACGGGGAGTTTACCTACGACCAAGACCAAGCTGCCGCCTTGGCCCGGGAGCTGTGCACCCGGCTGGGGATTTCGCCCGCTCATGCGCAGGCGGCCTACGAAGACCACTATTACTATTTGTGGGAAGCGGGCAACCTACCTCTGGGCGCTGATCCCGGCACCTTAAATCCTAAGGATAGCCTATCCCGGCAGGCCCTGGCCAAATTGCTGGAGCAGGGCTGGTCCCAGCCCCGCGGATATGTCATTCCCTTGCAATGGGATCCCTATGGCCAGATCTGGCAGAGCTGTGTGTGGCCCTTTACCCGGGAAAAGCTGTACCTCATCCCGGGCGATTCGGCGATGGGGGTCCGGCTGCCCCTGGATCGCCTGTCGGCTCAGTCTTATTCCGAGCCCGAACCCGCCTCCGGCAATCCTGATGTCCCGACCATCAAAACCGCCCTCTGCGTGGAGATTCGGGAAGGAAGACTGTACGTTTTTTTGCCTCCGCTGCATGACATGGCTTCTGCGTATGAGCTGATTCGCAGCCTGGAAGAGGCCGCAAACGAGTTGGAGCAAGCTATCATCCTGGAGGGATATCCCTTACCCTATGATTCCCAGCTGGAAAAACTGGTCGTTGCTCCCGATCCGGGCGTGATCGAAGTCAACGTACACCCTGCCCGGACCTGGGCCGAAATGGTCGATACCTACCAGACGCTCTTCGAACTGGCCAAACAGAGTCGCCTGGGAGCGGAAAAATTCATGATCGACGGGCGCCATACCGGCACCGGAGGGGGTAATCATATCACCCTCGGGGGGGCCACTCCCGCCGACAGTCCTTTCCTGCGCCGGCCAGACCTCCTGCGGAGCTTCGTTTCGTTCTGGCAAAACCATCCAGGTCTGTCCTACCTCTTTGCCTCGACCTTTGTGGGGCCTACGTCGCAGGCCCCCCGGGTAGATGAGGGTCGACCCGAAATCTTGTATGAGCTGGAGATCGCCTTCCGGGAACTGGACCGGCATCCCAATCCCCAGCCCTGGCTGGTGGACCGGCTATTCCGCAACTTGCTCATCGATATGACGGGCAATACCCATCGGGCCGAGTTTTGCATAGACAAATTATTTAACCCGGATAGCCAGTCCGGGCGGCTGGGCATCGTGGAGATGCGGGGCTTTGACATGCCGCCACATGTACGCATGTGCCTGGCCCAGCTCCTGCTCATCCGCAGCCTGGCCGCCGCCTTCTGGGAAAAACCCTATCGCCATAAGTTGATAGACTGGGGTCTGGAACTCCATGACCGCTTTTTGATCCACCACTATGTCAGGGAAGACCTGCAGGAGGTCTGTGACTACCTCCAGGCCCAGGGCCTGGATTTTGACATGGAGTGGCTGGCCCCTTTCTTCGAATTTCGCTTTCCTGTCCTGGGAGAAGTGAAGCTCCAGGGCATAAGCCTTACCCTGCGGGCAGGCATCGAGCCCTGGCACGTCCTGGGCGAAGAGATGAGCAACGCCGGCACGGCGCGCTTCGTGGACTCCTCCCTGGAGCGGCTGGAGGTAAAAGTAAGCGGCATCCGAACGGAGCGATTCCAGTTGCTGTGCAATCAACACGTGGTCCCGCTCCGGCCTACGGCCGAGCCAGGGGTATACGTAGCCGCCATTCGCTACAAGGCCTGGAATCCTCCCTCGGCCTTGCATCCCACCATAGAGGTGGATACCCCGCTGGTCTTTGATCTGTATGACCAGTGGAATGCCCGTACCCTGGGCGGATGTAGCTACCATGTCGCCCATCCGGGCGGCCGTAACTATGATACCTTTCCTGTCAACAGCTACGAGGCAGAGGCGCGCCGCGCTACGCGATTCAACGAACAAAATCACTCTCCCCAAGCGCATACTCCTCTTACCCGGCAAAGCGCCGAGGCCGCAGTCACCCGCTCTGTACAGCCCACTGGTCCCCGGCCCTACCTACAAGAACCCATTGTCCTGCAACCCTATCCTGCTTTCCCCTTTACGCTGGACCTGAGACGAATTGATAAGCGATAGGGAGGCCACAGAACTAAATTCATCTCTTACTCCTTCAGCTGTTCCAAGCGCTCCTCCCAGGCCTGTATCGTTTGCTCCCGGTCCCGCTCATTGGGGAAGGCCTTTTTTCGGACCATCTCCAACGCCGTCGCGATGGTTGATCGGGCTGCTGCCTGATAGCCCAGGCGCACTTCCAGAAGTGACTTGATGCTATAGGCAAACTCGCTTTGAGGGTCCAAAGTCAGGGCCTTTTCAGCCAGAGCGAGTGCTTGCAGATAGTCCTGTTGCTGCATCAGCAGGTACTCGGCCGCCAGCACCAGGGCCTCGGGATCTTCCCCCGGATAGACCTCCGCCTCCAGATAGGCCCGGTAATCAGCATCGGTCCCGGTTTCGATGGGGAAGCTGAGTTGGGTATGTCCCCAGGAGAGGTAAAGCCGGGCGTCGTTGGGGATGAAATCGAGGTCGAAGGTAAGGGCCTCGTAGAAGCGCTTACTGTGCTCAACGGGCACCCAGAAACGGGCCACATCCTAGACCAGATCATAGCCATATGCCCCGTAGAGGCTGGTGTCGCGATGCAAAATGACCATCCATCTGTCCGGATAGGGGATGGTAGCCAGGGCAAAGGTCCCAGCGGGAACAGCTTGGCCCCCAACCTTGACCGCCTGGTCAAAGCGTATCTTGGTGCAAGGCCCGGCCCCGGTGCGCCAGACTTCGCCCCAGGGGACCAATCCGCCAAAAATCTCCCGGCCCCGCGCCGCGGGGCGGTCGTACCAAATTTCAATCCGGGTGTCGCCGGCCTGCTGCGACAGGTAGGCCGAGGGGCTCAGCGATGGAAAATCCGGCTGGGCCTGCTGGCCCAGCGGGGCCAGGCAGATTGGGAAAAGCCACTTTTTCATACTGGATAAGGGTAGGGTAATAGCGGACCCCCCAAACTAGCATTCCCGATCAGGAGAAAAAATGAAAAAAAATGGATCAAGGCTGATGACCTTCTACCCTGCGCCTCGATAGATAGGCATACGACACCTTTTACCCCTTCTAACCTAATCGTCATGCCTTTCACCACCCGACTCTTCGCCTTTGCCCTGATCCTGCTGGTTTTTGCCTGTGGCACTCCGCAGGGTGATTACCATACCTACGAAGCGACCTTTGCCAATGGGGAGACCGCCGAGGTGGTGGTGCATCCGGTAGCCGATGCCCAAACGGGCATGGTTTCCGCCCATATTCCGCTCCCGGCCGGCTGGAAGGTCGGGCCGCAAGGATGGGAACTTCCTGGAAAGGCGATGGTCCAGGAACAAAAAGGCGGCTCATTCACCCAGGGCCAGATGCCCAGCCCGGATCAGGTCCTGCGCCAGCAACTCCTGCCCCGCATCCAACAGCAGGGCCTGCAGGTCAGTGGCATGGAGGATCTCCCCGCCGTAGCTCAAAACGACCAGCGTACCTTCGCCCAATACTGGAAATTTGCCCCCACCCAGGACCGTCATCTCGCCAAAGGCATTTCGTACACCGATGCCCAAGGCAAGCCGGGCTATGCCGTGGTGCACTTCATCCACAGCCAGTCCCAGTTTGGCAACATGATGCACTACTACCTGCACGTCCTCCAGGCCCAGCCCGATGCCTATGAAGAAGCCAAGCAGGCCATGCTGCATGCTCTCGCCCATTTCCAGATAGACCCGCAATACCTGGCCGCCCACAACCAACGGGAACAGCAGCGCGCCCAGGCCAGCAACCAGGCACATCAGCAGCGGATGGCCGCCAATCAGCAGCCTTTCAATGCCTGGAACCAGACCCAACAAACCTACAGCGACATCAGCGATATGTCCATGGAGAGCTGGCGCCGCCGCAATGCCATGAATGACAATGGCCACCAGCAAAGTATCAATGGCATCTGGGAGCAAGGAACCACCACCAATCCCTACACCGGCCAGCAGATGGAGATGCCCAGCGGTTACAACCATTACTACACCAACCCCAACGGAGATTACATCGGCACCAATGACCACTTCTATCAGCCGGGCATGGATCCCAACGTCAACAATCAGGATTGGCAGGAAGTGTATCCCGATGGCAATGGTTGGTAAGCTTTTTCAGCACCATCGTGAAGCAACGGCTGCCCCTCTCGGGCAGCCGTTTTTGGATTAGAACCTGTTCGGGAGATGTGCCTGGAATTCATTACTATGGAGGAAATAATGGTCCTCGGTATTCACCTCTGCCACCCCTTCCTATGCCAGCCGGAAACTGGAAAGAACTCGTCTCTGCCGCCGAGCGCGGCGACCTCGACCTCATGCGCTATCACCTGCGCCTGGGCGTGGACCCCAACTATCAGCATCCCGAGTTTCTGCCTACGCCGCTGATTGAGGCGGCGCGCTATAACCAACCGGAGGCGGTACGCCTCCTCCTCGAGTTTGGTGCCGATCCAGAGATCAAGGCCAAGCTCGGCGTAGAGACCGCCCAGTCGGTGGCCCGGCTTCTTCGGCACCGGGCGGTCCTCAAGGTGCTAGAGGCAGGCTAAAGCCGCTATTCCGCAAACCAATCGCCTCCTTCCTCCCCAGCGGCGTATTATCTTTAGATTTTGACCTAAGGCCAAACATCGGATGCCCCTGCTTTGTCGTACTACCTAGAGAGGACTACCTGTTTCGCGAAGCCTGCCCATGAGAATTCACTCCTTGTCCGGCCGCATCGAGCACCGCATATCGGTCAACTATAAAGTGGACCCACGGCTGCTGCACCGCTTTTTGCCCGCGCCTTTCCGGCCCCGGACGATCGACGGCAGCGGCATCGCCGGCTTTTGCCTGATCCGACAGCGGCACCAGCGCATCAAAGGACTTCCGCGGCAGCTTGGCCTGAGTTCCGATCTGGTCATCTATCGGATCGCAGTCGAATGGGAAGCAGGAGGGCGCACGCATTCGGGTCTGTATGTTCCCCGGCGCTACAGCTCGTCACGCATCCATGCCCTGGCTGGCGGCGGACAGATCTACCCGGGCAGCTACCGCCTGGCCCGGGTGCGTTTTCGCGACAAGGGCGACACCTTCAACCTGCACATGCACAGCCGCGAGCGCAGCAAGCAGCGCGTGGTCCTGCGGGCACAGTTGTCCCGCACCTTTCCCTTCGAGTCGGTCATGGGCGACCTGGAGACCGCTTTGCGCTTTGCCCGCGCCGGGCAGGTCGGCTATTCCCCCCGCCACGGCCGCACCCTCTTTGAGGGATTGGCGCTCCAGCAACAGGGATGGCCCGCTGAGCCTTTGCGGGTCACCTACGTGCAATCCACCTTCTTCGAAGACCCCAAACGTTTTCCCCCCGGCAGCATCTTTTTTGACCATGCCCTGCTCGTGCGTGAGGTCCAGCACGAATGGTGCAGCCTGCCCGACCTGATTGCCCCCCGTCCCATCCGGCTCCATGATATGGGCCGCCCTGGCTCTGCCTGGTAAGGTCTTTTTGCCCCATGCTTTCTCCGGACGAATTTTCTACGCAGTTGGATAGCTACACTGCCCGGGCACTCCCGGACACCTGGCTGCATTCGCTCTATGCGCGACGATGGTTCAAGCTCTTTCTGCCCGCCGCCTATGGCGGGCTCGCCCTCCCACTCAATCAAGCTCTGGAGATCCTCTTCGAGACGGCTGCCTGCCAGGGGAGCCTGGGTTGGGTGGTCAATCTCGGCAGCGGGGCAGGCTACTTTTGGCCCTTTATGTCCCCCGAGACGGCAACCGCCGTCTATGGCGCAC
>RFHL01000767.1 GCA_003696875.1 Bacteroidota bacterium
CTTCAAATCCTCCAAATTTTCTTTTCCATACAATGAATCAAACTGCCGCCATCGTCCTGGCTGCCGGCGCTTCCCGGCGCCTGGGCCAGCCCAAGCAGGCCCTCCTCCATGTGGGCGAACCCCTTCTGCTCCGGGCCGCCCGGCTGGCCCGGGCGGCTGGCGCGGAGCCGGTGATTGTGGTATTGGGGGCCTATGCCGCCCAGCTGCGCCCGCTGCTGGCGGGCGAGACGGTTCAGATCGTGGAAAACCCTGATTGGGAAGCAGGTATGGGCAGCAGCATCCGCTGTGGCATGGCGGCCCTGCCCGACACCTGCGAAGCCGTCCTGTTTCTGGTCGTGGACCAGCCTGGGCTGAGCGTCACGCACCTGCAAGCCCTCCTGCAAGCCACTTCCGGCCCCTACAGCATGGCCGCCTCGGCCTATGGCCAGAAACTGGGGGTACCGGCGGTCTTTACCGCCCGGCATTTCGCGGCCTTGCGTACCCACGAGGGCCCCAACGGGGCCCGGCAGCTGCTGCGCAGCTTGCCCGAGCAGGTGGCAAGAGTCCCCTTTCCCGAAGGCGCATGGGACATCGACCGGCCGGAGGACCTGGACCGGCTTTCGCCTTGATCGATCGGGCATCGCTGCCTAACTTGCGCCGTCGGCGCGACCGGTCCTTTTTTCGCCCCAAGGTCTGATCCCTATGAACGCTCCTGTATGTTTTGCCGGCATCCGCGCCGGCATCCTGTTTCTGTTTATCGCCTCCGCCACATTTCTCCCCGCCCAATCCTGGCAGCAGCGTGTCTCCTACCAGATTGAGGTTAGCCTGGATGTAACCAGCCACCGGTATACGGGAAAAGCCGCGCTGGTCTACACCAACCATTCGCCCGACACCCTCCGGCGGGCCTTTTTCCACCTCTTCAACAATGCTTTCCAGCCCGGATCCATGATGGACCAGCGCGCTCGCAACATCAGCGATCCCGACCGCCGGGTCGGCGATCGGATCAGCCAGCTGGGGCCCGACGAGATCGGCTATCTGCACGTCAAGGATCTGCATCAGAATGGCGTGGCGGTATCGGCCACGGAAGTGGGGACCATTCTGGAGGTCGATCTGGCCCACCCGATCCTGCCAGGGGGAGTGGCGGTCTTCGACCTGGACTTTGAGGGACAGGTGCCGGTGCAAATCCGCCGCTCGGGCCGCGACAACCGCGAGGGCGTCGCCTATACTATGACCCAGTGGTATCCCAAACTCTGTGAATACGATGCCGAGGGTTGGCACGCCAACCCCTACGTGGGCCGGGAATTTCACGGCGTCTGGGGCGATTTTGATGTGCGCATCACCCTCGACTCGGCCTACACCGTAGGCGGGACAGGCTACCTCCAAAACCCGGAGGAAATCGGGCATGGCTACCTGCCCGCCGGGCAAGCCCCGCAGCGACCGGCCGGGGATCAGCTCACCTGGCACTTCGTAGCTCCGCGGGTCCATGACTTTGCCTGGGCCGCCGATCCGGACTACGTCCACACCACCGCCCAGGTGCCGGGCGGCCCTTTGCTGCATTTCTTCTTTCAGGACAATCAGCGAGCCGAAAAATGGCGGCAGCTTCCCCCCTATGCTGTGGCGATGTTTGAGATGATGCGCGAGGCGGTAGGGCCCTATCCCTACGAACAGTACTCTGTGATCGAAGGCGGCGACGGCGGCATGGAATACGCCATGTGCACCATGATCAACAGCAGCCGGGGGCTGGGCAGCCTGCTGAGTACCACCGCCCACGAGGCCATTCATAGTTGGTTCCAGCATGTGCTGGCCACCAATGAGTCTCTCTATCCCTGGATGGATGAGGGATTTACCAGTTATTATGACGCCTGGGTGATGGACCGGATCTACGGCATGAACTTGCTCAACCCGCAGTACCTCGATTACCTCAACTACGTGGACGTGGTCGAATCAGGCATGGAAGAAGTCTCAGCAACCCACGCGGACCATTATCAGACCAATCACGGCTATGCCCGCGGCAGCTATACCAAGGGATCCCTGCTGCTCAGCAACCTCAATTATGTGATGGGCGAAGCCGCCTTTCAGCGCGGCATGCGACGCTACTACACCGAGTGGCAATTCCGGCATCCGGAGCCACGGGACTTCAAGCGGGTGATGGAAAA
Source organism: Bacteroidota bacterium (assembly GCA_003696875.1). Classification (GTDB taxonomy): domain Bacteria; phylum Bacteroidota; class Bacteroidia; order J057; family J057; genus RFHL01. The sequence continues at coordinate 2,136 of RFHL01000767.1, forward strand.
GGAATCGGGCCTGGAGCTGGACTGGCTCTTTCAATACTGGATTGGCACCACCCACACCATCGACTACGGCCTGGAAGTGGCAGAAACGGTCGACAAGCGGGGCACGCAGATCACCCTGACGCGCCTGGGCGCGATCCCGATGCCTATCGACCTTCTGGTGACCTACACCGACGGGCAGCAGGAATGGTATTACCTGCCCCTGCGCATCATGCGGGGGAAAAAAGGCGCTGATCGCTACGAGCTGCCGCGTCAAGTCCTACCGGACTGGCCCTGGACGCAACCAAGCTATGCTCTGACCCTGGAAAGGCCGCTGGATGAAATCACGAGCGTCGAGATCGACCCCAGCTACCGCATGGCCGACGTCAACCGGCGCAACAACCGCTATCCCGACCCCAAAAAGGACAAGGCCTACCGCCCGGTTTGGGAGTCCTACGGGGCAGTGCCGCGGTAGGTAGCGAATCGGGCTAATGGGACAGGCGCGACCTGCCCTACTCCGTGAAACGTACCTCCAGGGTTGTGTCTCCTCGTTGAGCGCGGGCCTCCACGCCCGGGAAGACCTGCCACTGCTGCTGGTCAGGATCACCGATGCGCAGGGTGTAGGTCCCCGGGGCAAATACCTTGGGATCAAAGCGATCCCCGGGCAGACGCAGGGAATAGACATGGGTCCCCAGCGGCTCCTGATAGACCTGTAAGACCGGATTGGCCAGGCCACGAATGTCGAGAGAAGGTAACCAGGCGGCCGCTTCGCGGCCGTATTGGTTTTCCTGGGAGACGGTCACCGGCCAGCCAGGATACTGCTCGCCGCCCGCCGGGCCGGCGTCCC
>RFHL01000768.1 GCA_003696875.1 Bacteroidota bacterium
CAGCCGGCCCTTCTTTTCATATTTGATCTATACCAGTGATTTCTCTGTACCATACTACAGCGCAAATTTGAGCAAGCAGTCAAGACACACTATCCGGAAGCCACGGATGCCAAGGACACCCCCATCCACTACCTGGGTCGCCTGCAGTAATGAGCTCAAGATGGATGTCTCGCGGGTACTCATGCCGACATCGCTTTGCTCTGATGACATCAACATCCCCTCCCGAACACCGGGACGAGATCCTCTTGGCCAAAAAACCCGCCAAGGCCATCACGGAGGCCACATATAACCTCATCAACCGCAAGATTCACCAGTACATCGAACAAACCCGGCAAGAGTTTTCGGTGGAACGGATTGTCCTGCTGGGGGGGGGATCATCATCCATACCGACTCGACTATAGGCTGGACGACTACTTCGCCCCCTGCAATTTCGAGCTTATTCACCTGAAACTCATCTGAGGCGGGGCCACAGCGAATCCCATGTGCTAAAAATCCCGTACCTTTGAGCCCATCGTGTTGACCGGGTCGACACAGCCCGAAGGTACGGGCTCCCTCATTATCCCCCCCTCAACCCCACTTTTTTTCTTTAACCCGCATATTGCAGTTTACTAAACCAGCTAGATGACCAACGTTGTGACGGATGCCCGCACCCTCTCTGACATCGTCATTCAGGGATTGCAGGAGATTAAGGGACGGCAGATTGTCCGGATGAATATGAACCAGGCCGATGGCGCGGTCTGCGACTACTTCGTGCTGTGTACAGGCACCTCTGACAAGCACGTACAGGCCCTGGCCGAGTCAGTAGAAAAATTTGTCAAGGATCAGGCGGCAGAGAAGCCACACAGCCGCGAAGGTTTTCAAAAGGGTGAGTGGGTCCTGCTCGACTACGTCAATGTCGTCGTGCACATCTTCCAGGCCGAGGCCCGGAACTTCTTCCGGCTCGAAGACCTCTGGGGCGACGCGACTTTTGATCGCTTCGAGGATCTGTAAAGCACCGACCAGTTTAGAACAATACCCGACAGTTGGGACGGGTGCGGGAAAACTGCTGCACCTCTTCCCGGCTGAGGGGATTGAAGGGAACCGTCAGGATCTCCAGATGGGGCAGGGTCCGTACCGTGGCAAGAGAGTCGAGGTGGCAGGCGTTACAAAAGAGCTGCCGGAGGCGGGTCAGGTGGGCCAGCGCCTCCAGATTGCGATGAGGGGCCTTCGGGTATGAAATATCCAGGATCTCCAGCTGCGGCAAAGCCGTCAGAACGCCCAGATCAATGCTTTGACAACCGGTCAGGTGCAGTTCCCGCAGCCGGGACAGGCTGCCGAGGGGACCAAAATCGGTGATCTCATTTTCGCTGATGTCCAGCACGGTGAGCTGTGGCAAATATACCACCGGATCCAGCGAATCCAGCCCGTAGCGCCGCCCTTCCAGAATGGTCAGGGTGGAAACATACTCCACATCCTCTTCGCCCAGCGCGTCCAGCTCCAGCTGATCAGCGATCAGCTGTTGCCAGTTACGGGGCACCGTGAGCCACCAGGATTTCAGGGCAGTGCTTGAAACAAACATTTTGCGGGTCTCTTTTTCCTCTTTGGATGAGCCAAAATAGTCATTCAATTTTTGGATCAGGGAACCCATTTAGCCCTGGATATTACACCATAATTATAGTCCAACCAAACAAAGAGGCCCTGAATTCCAGAGAATGCAGGGCCTTGAATCATGCGTCAGAGGCTGTAAGGAGCTTATACCCCCGCGAGGCGCTCCCGGAGCTGCGTGATCGGCAGCCCCAGCAGGTCAAAATCTGGGGGAATCTGACGAATCAGTTCAAATTTTTCACAATACATGCCCGTCGCCTTGGTGTTTTTCTTGACAAAGGTGATCAGTTTGAGGAAATACTCCCGCACGGAGGGATGCGCCTTTTCGATCACCTGCGCCCGGAGCTTGTCCAGCTCAAAATCCTTTTCCTTGGCCATATAGGTTACAAGGAGCGGCTTCATCTGCATTTGCTCCTCATCATCAAAGTCGGAGTTGGCAAAGGCCCGGATCAGCTCCTGCAGCCAGGTCCGCTCCTCAGGCACGTCCATAAACTGGGCCAGCTTTTCCCAAAACAGATAGGGAATGTAGGCTCCGCCAAAACGCTCGGCTGCCTGCACCAAGAATCGGTTAAAAGCATCTTCGTCAGCCGCCAGCTCTTGATGTACCGGCCGCAGGGCCTCTATCAGAGGCGCTTTCTCCTCTTCCCACTCCCCAAAGTACAAATCTTCCAGCCGCTCAAGTTCTTTGACAATATCCATGATGAAATCGAAAAATAAATGATATGCTTTAGGAATCCCCGGGGCTGCCGGTGTAACCCGGCCTGCTCCTGACAAGCCTCACAAAGCTACAAACTCCTGATCAATAACGAGTAGTCCACCGGCCGGTATTTTAGACCAGTCTACTAATTCCCCACTTCAGAGAGGAACTTAATCCGCACCAGCCGGATTTCCTCCCGGGAAAAGTCCAGTCCCAACTCGGACTCGGCCGCACCGAGGTCATCTGTCTCTGAGGACATGAAGTAGTCGTAGATCTCATCAATCTTGTCTTCGTCCACCTGATCCGCTACGTAGTAATCGATGTTGAGCCGGGTGCCAGAATACACGATCTGCTCGATATTGTCGAGGAGCTCGTCGTATTCCAGTCCTTTGATCTCGGCGATCTCATCCAGCGGGGTTTTGCGGTCCACGTGCTGTATGATAAACAGCTTGTTCATCGATTTGCGGGCCGCAGTCTTGACGACCACATCGGCGGTGCGCTGTATATCGTTGGCCTCTACGTATTCCTTGATCAGCTTGATAAAGGGCACGGCAAACTTCTGGGCTTTGCCGACGCCCACCCCGGTGATGTTTTGAAACTCCGACATGGAGACCGGGTACTTGGTGGCCATATCCTCCAGTGAGGGGTCCTGGAAGATCACATACGGTGGTATTTTCCTTTCGCGGGCGATCTTCTTGCGCAGAGACTTGAGCTGATCGAACAGCTCGGTATCGTAGGTTTTAAAGTCCTCGACGGGGCTCGCATCCTTTTTCAACTGCTCAAAATCCTGGTAGCGCACCATTTGGATGGAGCGCGGATTGCGCAGAAATTCGGCCCCTTCGCTCCCGAGCTTGATCACCCCGTAGTCCTCGATGTCCTTGACCAGCAAGTCATTAACCATAAGCTGGCTGAAGATTGATTTCCAGTGGTTTTCGGATAGGTCAGATCCCTTACCGTAGACTGGCAGCCGCTCGTGCTCGTAGATGTTGATCTGCTGATTGCTGCTACCGCGCAGGATATGGATCAGGTGTGTCAGGTTAAACTTCTCGTCGACCTGGGACACTGCCTCGAGGGCAAGACTCGCCTCCCTCTTGGCGTCAAAGGTCTCCTTGGGATAGCGACAGTTGTCACACATCCCGGAGCAGTTGCGGGTGTCGTACTTCTCTCCGAAGTAGTGGAGCATCAGCTTGCGCCGACAGGCGCCTGACTCCGCAAAAGCAGCCATCTCGTACAGGAGATGCCGCCCCGATTCCCGTTCGCTGACGGGCTTGTCCTTCATAAACTTCTCCAGCTTGACAATGTCGCTGAAGTCATAGAAGAGAATACAGTTTCCTTCCAGGCCGTCCCGACCGGCCCGGCCGGTCTCCTGGTAGTAGCTTTCGATGCTCTTGGGCACATCAAAGTGGATCACAAAGCGCACATCGGGCTTGTCGATGCCCATCCCAAAGGCGATGGTCGCCACCACGACCTGCACCTCCTCATTCAGAAACATGTCCTGATGCCGGGTGCGGGTAGAGGAATCCAAGCCCGCGTGATAGGGCACGGCCCGGATGCCATTGACCTTGAGGACCTCGGCGATCTCCTCGACCTTGCGACGGCTGAGGCAGTATACAATGCCAGACTTGCCGGCATGCTGCTTGACAAACTTGATGACCTCAGTGGTCGCGTGGGAGGTATTGACCTTGGGCCGGATCTCGTAGTAGAGGTTGTCCCGGTTAAAGCTCGTGATGAAGATATTGGCCTCGTCAATCCGGAGGTTCTGCACGATGTCCTGCCGTACCTTGGGCGTAGCTGTGGCCGTCAGGGCGATGACCGGCACGGTCCCGATCTGGTTCAGCATCTCGCGGATGCGGCGGTACTCCGGCCGGAAGTCATGTCCCCACTCGGAGATACAGTGGGCCTCATCGACCGCGACAAAGCTGACCCGGGCCTGCTTGAGAAAATCGATAAATTCTTCCTTGACCAGGGACTCAGGCGCGACATAGAGCAACTTGAGTTGCCGGCTCAGCACCTTTTGCTTCACCTCCTCATAGTCGGACCGGTTCATGCTGCTATTGAGGTAACCAGCCTCAATACCGAAGGCCTGCAGCTGATCTACCTGGTTTTTCATGAGGGCGATCAGGGGTGAAATCACCAGCGCGGTCCCCTCCATCATGACTGCCGGAAGCTGGTAGCAAAGCGATTTTCCAGCACCGGTGGGCATGATCACAAAGGTGTCGTGCCCGTCAAGAACACTTTGAATGACCGGTTCTTGCTTTCCCCGGAATGAATCATACCCAAAGTACTTTTTCAGTGCAGAGATAAGGGCTGATTCTTGAATCGCAGGTTGTTTGTTCACCATTGGATGAATTTGGAGTGCCTCAGGCCGAATACCAACTATTCAAAAGGACTTTCAGTTTGGGGGAAGGGAAAAAAGATAGGGCGATACACAGAGAGGCACTGGGAAAAGAGTCGAAAAAAAGTTGGTATGCTTATTAAATTTAAGCAATTATTCAGCCATAATACAAGCTTTTCCCAGGGGAAAAGCGTCGCCCCCCAAGAGTCGATCCCCTTTCGTACCTATTCAATTTCAGGAATTGGCCGTCCTTTTCTGGCTCCGCCCACCCGTCTGCTGCGCGCCTACGCGCGCGCATCGGGCCCACCGCTACCATGTCCCCCGCTCCAGGCCTGCCTCAGGCAGGTCGGCGGCAGCGGCAGCGGGCATCGACCAAATCTGCCCAAAAAGCCCGGGAACGGGCCTTTTCCCGGCCCCTGGGACGGGACGATTTTTAATTTTGCGCAAAGCCCTTATATTCACTTATACCACCGGTATTTTCAGCTCAACCCGCTACTTGCTCACCCGGTACGCCTCCCCGGAGGCGCCCTTGCTCCACCCGCTTTGGCCGGGATTTTTTTATCTACCTTTTGTAGGAAAATATTACCTCTTCAAGGCCGGACAAAGTAGCCGTTTTTGAGCAACCCTTCCCTTTCCCTTCACGTTTTACGGTTAATCTCACGACAATGCGAGTGCCTGATTATCATGAGGATGAGATTGTAGCGGGATGCCTGCAAGGAGGCCGCAAGTACCAGAAAATGCTGTACGAGCGCTTCTACGGCAGCATGATGGTCGTCTGCATGCGGTATACCAATAACCGCGAAGAAGCGCGGGATGTGCTGCACGAGGGGTTTATGAAGGTCTTCCGCAATCTCAAAAAGTTTACCCCCGGCACCAACCTTGGGGCCTGGATCCGGCGCATCATGATCAATACGGCCATTGATCACTACCGCAAGACGGCCAAGCGGCCCAATCTGGTGGAGATCAACCATGCCGTACATGAGGTGGACGCCCACGATGTGGTCGCCGACCTGAGCGCCGAGGAGATTCTGGCCATGGTACAGAAGCTCTCCCCGGCTTACCGGATGGTATTTAACCTCTACGTCATCGAAGGCTACTCACATAAGGAAGTGGGCGAATTGCTGGGCATCAGTGAGGGGACTTCCAAGTCCAATCTCGCCAAGGCCCGGGCCAAACTGCAAAATATGATCCTGAAATCCAGGAACATCCGAAGAGTAGAAGGGGATACCTATGCCTGAATCGCAACTGGACCTGATCATCAGGGAAAAACTCGCACAGCTGTCGCTTTCGCCCGCCGAGGGCGACTGGGCGGCGTTGAAGGAGGCGCTCCGCGCCGCCTTTGACGAAGCCGTGCGCAACCAGATGGCGCAGGCCCACCTTCCCTTGTCCCCAGGCGAGTGGCCACAGATGGCAGCCCGCCTGGATGCCGCCTTTGATGAGGCGATCCGGTCTCAACTACAATCGTACGAACTTCCTCTCTCTCCTACCGGCTGGCCGCTGATGGCGGCGCTCCTGAGTCCTTACGGAGTAGATGGTCTGGTGGCTCGAGCCCTGGACCAGCTGCAAGCGGCTCCCCAGCCCGAAGACTGGGCTCACATGGCCGCCGCCCTGGATAGCGACCCGATCGACACCCAAGTGCGGGAAGGTCTCACCCACCTTGCTCCTCTAGCCGAAGTCCCTGACTGGGAAGCCATGGAGGCCAGTCTGGACGAAGCCTTTGACAGCGACCTGCGTACGCGGCTCGAGGGCTACGAATGCCCCCTCGACCCGCAGGGCTGGTCCCAACTGGCTTCGGCTCTGGACGAGCACCCGGTCGACACCCTCATCCGCGAGGGCATTGACGGCTATACCCTGAATCCCCATCTGTACGATTGGCTGGACATGATCCACCGGCTGGAGGCCCCCTTCGATGCCGTGATCCGGGCCAAGCTGGCTCCCCATCTGGTGGCCTATCGCCACGCTGACTGGCGCCACATGTCGGCCATGCTGGCTGGGAAAGCCCTTCCTACTGCCCCTACCCGCCGCTATCTTGTCGCGGCAGCAGTGGCGCTCCTGCTGCTCTTCACCGGCGGAGGGATCCGCCAGATCATGAAGGCTCCTGCCGGGTCGGATACCTCCTCCCAGATCGCGGCTCTTCCCCCTGTGACTCCTTCTGCCCCCAGAATAACCGCACCTACACTTGAGGAAAACGCGCTTGAGCCAGCCCCTCCTGCATCCAGCCTGACGACGGCGGGTCCGGTTGTCCCGCCTCTGGATGGGCC
>RFHL01000769.1 GCA_003696875.1 Bacteroidota bacterium
GCCCCTGGTCGCCGGCTACTTGTCACGAAAGATGATCATCCGTTCCAAGGGGGAAGAGTGGTTCAAGGAAAAATTCCTCCATGTGCTCACGCCGATCACCATCATCGCCCTGCTCATCACCCTGGTGTTGCTCTTTTCCTTCAAAGGCGACGTCATCGTGGCCAACCCGCTGACCATCTTGTGGATCGCCATTCCGCTCTTTATCCAGACCAACCTCATCTTCTGGCTGGCCTACGGTCTTGCCAAGATGCTCCACCTGGAATATGAGGATGCGGCGCCGTCGGCCATGATCGGCGCCTCCAACCACTTCGAAGTGGCCATCGCCACGGCGACCCTGCTCTTCGGCCTGTCGTCCGGGGCGGCTCTGGCGACGGTGGTGGGGGTGCTCATCGAGGTGCCCGTGATGCTCATGCTGGTTAAGATCTGCCTGAAGACCAAGCATTGGTTCCGGGACGTGCTCGGCGGCCTGGACCTGCATGAGGCGGTCGCGCAGGTGATGAACGATGTGCGCGCATTGCAGCAGGAGGTCAAGAATCTGCAAACCAAACTGGGCTCGAGATCCTGAGCCGGCTCTAGAACACGCGGAGAATTCCTATGGCGGTCCACGCGCACGCGGAACAGGGAACCTGTACATGCGCTCACGAAGACACGGCAGTCCAAAGCGAACCCCACATCCACAATCATGGAGCGGGTGGCTCTTGCCACCACCATCACCATGGGCCCATCGAGGAAGTCAGCGGCTCGCGCCTGCTGATCACCTTGGGCCTCAACCTTATCATCCCGGCGGTGCAGGTGGCGGGCGGCCTGTACGCCCACAGCGTCGCGCTCATCTCCGACGCGACCCACAATTTCAGTGACTTCACCGCCATTCTTATCGCCTACTTTGCCTTTCTGATCGGGCGCAAGGGGGCTACTGCGGCCAATACGTTCGGCTACCGCCGCGCGGAAGTCTTCGCGGCCCTGATCAATGTGCTGCTGCTGGCGGGAGCTTCCATCTTTATTGTCCATGAGGCCGTGCACCGCCTGCACAACCCGCAATCGGTTTCCGGCCTTTGGGTCATGGCCATTGCCGCGGTGGGCGTGGTGGGAAATGGCTTTTCCGCCTGGCTGCTGCACCGCGACGCTCAGCACAGCCTCAACGTGCGGGGCGCTTTCCTGCACATGCTCGGTGATTTTTTGACCTCCGTGGCGGTGCTCCTAAACGGCTGGGTGCTCATCTACAAGCCCTGGAACTGGCTGGACCCGGCGCTGTCTCTACTCATCGTCGTGTTTATCCTGAAGAACTGCTGGACCATCCTCAAGGACGCCACGGCGATTCTCATGAACGCCACTCCCAAGGGGCTGATATCCTGCACCAGCGGGGTCCCCTGGGAACTGCTGATCAACATCAGCCTTACTCAGGGCCTCCTGGAGAC
>RFHL01000770.1 GCA_003696875.1 Bacteroidota bacterium
CCGACCTTCTGGTGTCGGGCTTCAACGACGACGATGGGGGCGAAGACCGGGGTGCTGCCTGGCTCCTCTTTCCCGGGCCTGTGCCTGAGGAGGCCCCGGAAATCCCGGCGCTGGCCCACGTGGACGAGAGCGACCTGCACCGGCTCTATGCCGGTGCTGTGACCGCCGAGGACTCGGCCCGCATTGATTCGCTCTACGACCTCACCGCCTATGCGCCCAACAACCTCGTCTTTTTGCTCGACATCTCGGCCTCCATGAACCACAGCGACAAACTGCCGGTGCTGCGCGATGCCTTCTCGGACCTGCTCTATTTCATGCGGCCCGAGGACAAAATTTCCGTCATCACCTATTCCGGCAAGCCCAATCTGCTGATCGACGCCCTGCCTGCCACCGAGCGGGAGCAGATTGCCGGCCTGCTGAACAACCTCAAGTCTCTGGGCGAAACCCGCCCAGGCCCCGCCCTGGAAATGGCCTATGAGCAGGCCCGCCTGCACTTCATCCCCGACGGCAACAACCGCATCATCCTCGCCACCGACGGCAGTTTTCCCCTGAGCGACATCGACAAGCCGCTGGAGAAAATGGCCGGCGAGGACGTGCCGCTGAGCGTCTTTTACTTCGGCAAACAACCCCGTTGGAAGCTCGACGAAATGGTACAGATCGGCCGGCGCGGCTTCGGGCGCTCGGCCCACATCACCGCCGAGACCGTGCAGGCAGAGCTTTTGAGTGAGGTGAAGCAGATTCGGCTAAAAGTCGCCCCGGTATCGGAGGAGGATTGAGTGGAATGGGTAATCCCCTCGCAAAACTCAGGGATCGCATGTTTCGGTGGCAGCTTATGCTGTGTGCCTCCCCTGAGCCTGTCGAGCCATACCGAACTAGGCCAAAGGGCGTCGAAGCGGGCACTCGCAGTACACGGGACCCGGTATTTCGGCGAGGTCAACACTGGTACCCCTGAAGCGTGTTGGACAGGATCGAAGCCTCCATCATGCCATTTTGTCCAACACCCGCGGCAAGTCCCAGACCCACAACCCGCCGAAAATCGTATATTGAAGGAAAAAATATATGCGACCAGAAGACGTCATTAGCATGGATCCGGGGACCTTGAATGGGACCCCTGTTTTTGTTGGAACAAGGGTGCCTGTAGAAACGCTTTTTGACCATTTGGAGCGCGGTATCTCAATCGCAGACTTTTTGGATGATTTCCCGACAGTTACAAAGGAGCAAGCGATTGCGATCCTTGAAATGGCGGGAAAAGTGCTTTCGTCTCAAAAATTCCCCCAAGTCTATGAAGCTGCTGTTGGATGAAAACCTGCCGCGAAAACTCAAAGGAGAGTTGCCCAAGCATGAAGTTTTTACCGCGGCAGAAATGGGGTGAAATGGAAAATCAAACGGCGCTTTACTTGCCTTGATGCTCAAAACGCATTTTCAAGCCTTGCTTACTGCGGATAAGAACCTCCAGCATCAGCAAAATTTCCCAATCTACCCGATTCCTGTAATTGTGCTAAACGCGCGATTTATCACTTTTGAGGACTTGCGGCCGCTCATGTTCAAAGTGAATCAACTTCTTGAAGGGAAACTGCCAAATGGACCAACCATTGTAAATGGGTAGCCTTGCATGGGAAGTCAAAACGGATATAACGGCCCAGGCTCTGGGGATATGGTCGCTGTACACCTTCGCGTGATCTAGATATGGGACTGATTGGATCTAGAATAATGTTCGAGGAGGGTGTGCCCGACTTTCCTGAAATCAAACGAAGGTTTGAGAAACAGACAGGATTACCCCTTGAGTTGTTGGCAAACCTGAATGTATGTCCAATTTCAGCTGATCCCCAAGTCGTTATAGGCCAATTGGCAAATGACCTCGAATCAGTTGCCAATCTTTTTGATCCCCAGTTGTTTATGGAGGGGCCTGTACACGCGCATGTACCCAAACGAGATGCATTCAGCCACCTGAACAATATTCGGTTTTTTACGCCTGGATTCTATCCCATTTTTTTCAATGTCCAGGGACATATCATTGAGATAGAATATTTACTGGGAAACTACTATTTCCCTTCCTCGCTAAAGAAAGTACTCATTGAGGCAGGGGGGAAGGTTTTGAACATCCATAATGAAATGGATCAAAATTGGGTTGCCCCGGTTCACTGGAAAAAATTGAGGCCATGGCATACATATTACTGGTTCAATCGGCCAAGAAAGTAAACTGGGTAGAGGCTCGTCACCTCTTCAAGACGATTCAAGACGATCTTATTGCTGGGGGTCTGGCTGTTGTTCATTTCCGATAGGCTGGGCACAGAAGCCGGACGAATGGGTTTGCCCCATCGGGCCGGGCCGTGTATCTTGACATCCGTTTCTGGCGCAAACAAAGACCGTTTTGCATGACAGCTGCTGAATCTCCCGTGCTACGCGGACTGGACCGCCTGAGCGGCGGCCTATCGGCCCTGAGCGCCTGGGCCGGGCGCTCCGTGGCCTGGCTTACCACCGCCCTGGTGTTGCTGATCTGCTACGATGTGCTGATGCGCTACCTCTTCAGCTACACCAAGGTATGGATGCAGGAGGTGGAATGGCACTTCTTTGCCCTGGTCTTCCTGCTGGGCGCGGCCTATACCCTGAAGGAAGACCGCCACGTGCGGGTCGATGTCTTTTTTGCCCGGATGGGCGAGACCTGGCAGGCCCGCATCAACTTGCTGGGGACGCTGCTGTTTTTGGTGCCCTTTTGCGCCATCGTGCTCAAGACCTCCTGGGCTTACGCCCTGGAATCCTGGCGCATCGGCGAGGCCTCGCCCGAGCCGGGCGGCCTGCCCGCCCGCTATCTGATCAAGGGGTCGATCACCCTGGGCTACGTCTTGCTGGGCCTGCAGGCCCTGAGCGAATTGATCCAGGCCCTGCGCCGCTTGCGGCGCAGGGAGGCCCTGATCTTCCTCGGGCTGGCCGTAGCGGGCAGCCTGGCCCTGGCCTGGCTCCTCAGCGGGCAGGCCCCCCTGCCCCCGCGCGAACCCCTGGTGGCCATCCTGCTTTTCGGGCTGATCTTTGTTCTCATCCTGGCGGGCTATCCCGTGGCTTTCACCCTTGGGGGCGTGGCCACCCTTTTTGGCCTCATCTTTCTCGGGCCGGGGGTCTTCAACTTCCTGCCTTCCCGCTTCATGGGCACCATGACCAACCTGATCCTGATGGCGGTGCCGCTTTTTGTCTACATGGGCATTATGCTGGAAAAGTCGGGCCTGGCCGAGCAGATGCTGGAGACCATGGCCCTACTCTTTGGCAAGTACCGGGGCGGGCTGGCCTATGCGGTGATCCTGGTGGGGGCCATGCTGGCCGCCTCGACGGGTATCGTGGGGGCCACGGTCATCACCATGGGCCTCATCAGCCTGCCGACCATGCTCAAGCGGGGCTATCGCCCCGAACTGGCCACCGGGACCATCGCCGCCTCAGGGACGCTGGGGCAGATCATCCCGCCCTCGGTGGTGCTGGTGCTCCTGGGCTCCGTGCTTAATGTCTCGGTGGGTGACCTCTTCAAGGCGGCCATCGTACCGGGCCTCCTGTTGGTGGGCTGTTACCTGCTCTACGTGCGGGGCGTGACCTGGCTGCGCCCGCAGTGGGCGCCGGCCATGCCGCCGGAGGAGGTGGCCGCCTTTCGGGCACAGGCGGGCAAGGATATGGCCCGCCGCCTGCTGGTGGCCTTTCTGCTGCCGCTGGGGCTGATCGTGGCCGTGCTGGGCTCCATCTTTGCCGGGATCGCCTCGCCGACCGAAGCGGCGGCGGTGGGGGCCCTGGGGGCGACGTTGCTGACCTTTTTTGCGGCCAAGGACCGCAAAGGCAACCGCCTGAGCATCCTCAAGGAGGTCATGCAGCAGACCACGCAGATTACCTCCATGGTCTTTATGATCCTGATGGGGGCCACGGTCTTTGCGCTGGTTTTCCGGTTGATGGGGGGCGACCGCTACCTGGTGGACCTGATCGAGGGAGCCAATCTGTCCCCGACGGCCTTCCTCTTGCTGGTGATGGCGGTGGTCTTCGTGGCGGGCTTCTTTATCGATTTTATCGAAATCATCTTCATCATCGTGCCGGTGGTGGCGCCGCTCTTTGTGGCGATGGACATCGATCTGGTGTGGATCGGTATCCTGCTGGCACTCAACCTGCAAACCTCCTTTCTGTCACCACCCTTCGGCTTTTCGCTCTTCTACCTCAAGGGGGTAGCCCCGCCAGAGGTCAAGACCCAGCATCTTTATCGTGGCATCGTGCCCTTTCTGATTATTCAGGTGGTATTTCTGGTGCTGGCGGTGCTTTTTCCTGGTTTGGTAACGGGCCTGGTGGGGTAATGGGGCTGCCCTTGCAACTTCCTCCGAGGCTTGCGACCTTTGGCCGCTCACGCAGTACCATCTTACTCTGGAAAGCATGTCAAACAGCTTTGGACGTCTGTTTCGGATTACCACCTTTGGCGAGTCGCATGGGGAAGGCATCGGCGTCGTGATCGATGGCTGCCCGGCGGGGCTGGAACTGGATGAGGCCTTTATCCAGTCGGAACTAGACCGGCGCAAGCCGGGACAGAGCCGCATCACCACGCAGCGCAAGGAAAGCGACCGCTTTCGTTTGTTGTCGGGCCACGTAAACGGGGTGACCACGGGTGCCCCCCTCGGTTTTTTTGTAGCCAATGAAAACGTGCGCTCGCGCGACTATGACCATCTGGAGCGGGCCTTCCGGCCCTCGCATGCCGACTATACCTACTTTGCCAAGTATGGCCTGCGCGACCATCGGGGAGGCGGCCGCTCCTCGGCCCGGGAAACCGTGGCCCGGGTGATCGGGGGTGCCGTGGCCAAGCTCTTGCTTAAGAAGGCCGGCGACATCCGGGTCGAGGCCTGGGTGCAGTCGATCCACACCATCGAAATGCCGGGCGAGCCCGGAGCCCTGGTCTATGAAGGCGAAGAGATGCAGGCCGTGCGCTGCCCGCATCCCGAGACGGCACGGGCCATGTATGCCTGCATCGACGCGGCGCGCAAGGCGGGCAATTCGGTGGGGGGCGTGGTCGCCTGCCGGGTGCTGGGCGTGCCTGCCGGATGGGGCGAGCCCCTCTACGACAAGGTGCCCGCCCGCCTGGCCTCGGCCATGCTCAGCATCAATGCCGTCAAGGGATTTGAGATCGGATCGGGCTTTGCCGGGACACGCCTCTACGGCTCGGAGCACAATGACCCCTTCTTCGCCGAGGAGGGCGACATCCGCACCCGCAGCAACCATGCGGGCGGGGTGCTGGGCGGGATCACGAGCGGAGCCGAGCTGCGCTTTCGGGTGGCTTTCAAGCCGACCTCGACCATCATGCGCGATCAGGAGAGTGTGGATGCCGACGGCAAGGCTGTCGTGGTGCAAGGCAAGGGGCGGCACGACCCCTGTGTGGTGCCGCGGGCGGTGCCCATCGTGGAGGGCATGGCGGCCATCACCCTGGCCGATATGTGGCTGATGCACCGCGCCCGGACGGGGTTTTAAGGTTCGAGGTTCCTGGTTCGACGTTTCTGGTTCGTGGTTCGGAGTTCCTGATTTGGGGCGGGGGCTGGTGCGGCGTGAAGGATGCGCAGGGGCAGTCGCGACCGGAGGGAGGGACCGAGCGTCAGCGAGCCCGGAGCAGCCTGACGGCGGAGGCCTCCCCGGAGGCCGCAGCCGGCACGCCCTGAAACCTTAGCGCCTGAAATCCAGTTTAGGAACGATGCCCCTCGGGCGAAAAAGTTTTTTTCCCGCAAGGCATGTCGTACCTTTGAGACCGTTTTTGGGAAAACGGGCGAGTGCCCAAAGACGTCTGACCTCTGACTGCTCGCCGCTTACCTCTCCTATGCGCAACAAGAGTTTTATCCGACTGGGGATCATGGGGGGCATCGTGCTGTTGGGGCTGCTGATCGGCTACCTCACCGGCGAGATGGCCCTGGCCCTGCAGATCATAAAGG
>RFHL01000771.1 GCA_003696875.1 Bacteroidota bacterium
CGGCTACGCCGCGCTCAAGGAGCTCGAGCACCTGATGCAGCTCGGCCCGGTGGACCGCCCAGGCGGGCGCTCCTACCGCCTGGCTCAGGTCGCGCAGGGGATCTTCCTGCCCGAACCCTATCCCGGCGCCTTTGCGGCGCTGCTGCAGCGCTTCGAAATCCTCTCCGACTTCTGGATGGCCGCGGCAGAGATCCTCTACGATGGCCCTGAAGATGAGCGACTTTCGTACTACCTACGGCTGAATTTTCAGGCCTTGTACCCTTACCTCAGTCCGGCCGGACAAACCCAGTTTCACTCCCTGTTGGGGATATAAGCCGGCTGGGCCTCGTCGCGAGGCCTCAGGACCCGATAGTCCTCATGTCCCCGGCGTACGCACTTCACCTCCCAGTCAAAGGCGTAGGTCCCCTGCCCCTGCATGAGCTCACGTACCCGAAAGCCTTCGGCGGTTTTTTCCACCACCGCCAGACCTCGGGAGGCGGCATCCAGCGGGGTAAGGATAACCGTCATCGTCTCAGGATTGGCCACGAGACGAAAGTGCTCGGGGAAGCGTACCTCGGCGGCTCCGTTGACCAGCTCGGTGGTTCCCCGCACATAGGCGGCGAGTTCGGGCCCTTCGAGGCTCCCGTACCAGATTTCCTGCTCGGGATCGTGGGGATGGGGCATGCGAAAGTTTTTCTGGTCACCAAAGATGATTCCCTGCCCGCTGGCATCGACAAAGGCTCCTGCCTGGATGACCCCATTGGCGTCCTGTACGGCCAGATAGCCGTGGTTGGGCAGGCCGGCGAGGTAGGTCATCGCCACATTGTCAAAGCTGTTGTCGCCGCGCACCTCAAAGGCCCCGGCTCCGCTGGCGATGGTGCCAAAGTAGCGCACCCCACCCGTACCATTGAGCCCGGAAAAGCTGCCGCTCACCGTGAGGCGACTCATCGGCGCCGTGGTTCCCAAGCCCACAAAGCCATTACTCTGGATGGTCAGAGCCGTACCGGAGGTCAGGTCGCTCCCACTACCGAGTTTGAATTTGTCCCCGTCACTGTTGTCCACGCCAAGGGCAAAGCGGTCGGTATTCCCTACCGCCAGCCGGATCACGGCATCGCCCGAGGAGGCGTTGTGGATGCGCAGGCCATCGTTGGTGGCGCTATTGCTAAGGCGCAGCTCCAGCCCCGTGGCGGGGCTGGTGGTTCCGATCCCGACCCTGCCCTGGGCGATGAAGGCCGGCCCACCGGTGGCGGAGAAGTAGCCGGCCGGGCCGCTGCCATTGTTGGCGGCAAAGATTGCCGCATAGCTGCTGCTGCTCGTATTGGCAGAAACGTAGAGCCCATCCACCGCCGTGGCGGTGGGATTGTTGATGCGCACACTGCCGCCCTCTACGCGGAAGCGATAGGGGGCGGCAGTGTGCGCATCAAC
>RFHL01000772.1 GCA_003696875.1 Bacteroidota bacterium
CCCCTACGGCGGCAACCGTGCCGGCGACAACCTATACGCCAATTGTCTCCTCGCCCTCGACGCGCGCACCGGCGAGCGGAAGTGGCACTTCCAGACCATCCATCACGACCTCTGGGACTACGACCTGCCCAGCCCGCCGGTGCTGCTCACCATCCGCCGCGACGGCAAGGAAATTCCTGCTGTGGCCCAGACTACCAAGACCGGCAACACCTTCGTCTTTCATCGCCTGACCGGCGAGCCGCTTTTCCCCATCGAAGAAGTGCCGGTTCCCCCTTCGGATCTGGCGGGGGAACAGGCGTCCCCTACGCAACCCCTCCCCCAGGCTCCGCCGCCTTTTACCCGGCAAGGCTTTACCCGCAAACTCATCACCACCCGCACGCCCGAGGCCCAGGCCGCCATCTCGGCGGCTTATGATACCCTGCGGGGTGGGCAGATGTTTGTGCCGCCCAGTCTGCAAGGGACCCTCGTCTTCCCCGGCTTTGACGGGGGCGCTGAGTGGGGCGGCCCGGCCGTGGATCCGCACCGCGGCATCCTCTATGTCAATGCCAATGAAATGGTCTGGACCGTCACCATGATGGAGCATGACCGCTATCAGCAGCGCCTGGCGAGCGATCGCTCGCCGGGACGCATGCTCTATGACCAGCATTGCCTCGCCTGCCACGGCCCCGACCTTAAAGGCGACGGACATTACGGCTATCCGGCCCTCATCGGCCTGAATGCCACCTACACGCCCGACAGCCTCGATGGCCTCATTCGCTATGGGGTGGGCATGATGCCCGGCTTCCCCTTCCTGAATGCGGACGAGGCGAGGCAGATCCGGGATTTCCTGCTTGGCCTCGAAGACCGCAGCCGCGTGGCGGACACCACCATCACCCAGGCGCGCCGGATGGCGCTGCCCTATGTGTCCCGGGGTTTCTACCGCCTGCTGGACCCCGATGGCTATCCAGCCATCCAGCCGCCTTGGGGCACCCTCAGCGCCATCGACCTCAACAGCGGGGAGATGCTCTGGCAGACACCTCTCGGGGAGTTTCCCGAGCTGAGCGCGCAGGGCATCCCCCGCACCGGCACCGAAAACTACGGAGGTCCCATCCTGACCGCGGGCAAACTGATCTTTATCGGTGCCACCAAGGATGAGCAATTCCGGGCCTTTGACCAGGAAAGTGGAGCCGAGCTGTGGCGCTATGCCCTGCCCGCCGGAGGCTACGCCACGCCTGCTACCTATGCCGTCGACGGCCGGCAGTTTGTGGTCATCGCCTGCGGCGGGGACAAGATGGGCACCAAGTCCGGCGACAGCTTTGTGGCTTTTGTCCTGCCGGTGGAGTAGGGGGGAGACATAGCAGACCTAACAGGTTTGTCACCCGCTATGCCGATCAAACCTGTTAGGTCTTTTTTTATCCCCACCAGACCAACCGGTTTCTCACCCGCTATGCCGATCAAACCTGTTAGGTCATGTGAAATGAGATGTATTCGCCGCACCACCAGACCTAACAGGTTTCTCACCCGCTGTGCCGGTTAAACCTGTTAGGTCTTTTTTTATCCCCACCAGACCAACCGGTTTCTCACC
>RFHL01000773.1 GCA_003696875.1 Bacteroidota bacterium
CCGTCATCGTGCCCGCGCAGCACCGCCGGAAAGGTGACGCGAAACGCCGCGCCGCCCTGCCCGGGCAGATAGGCGATCTCGCCGCCCAGGTCATCTTTGGCGGGGCCGATAGTCCGGGCCGCCTGCCGGCCCCGGCCGGGGCCTGGCCCCGCTACGCCGGCGTAGACCTGCCCCCCCCGACGCGGCTGGGTTTTGCCCCCCCCGAAGCGGTAGACTGGAAAACCGATCGACTGATCCCCGCCCTGGAGGCCATCATACAGGAAGGCCTCGACAGCCTCGCCTATCCCGGCTGTCAGCTACTGGTCGCCCGCCACGGGCAGGTGGTCCTGCATCGGGCCTATGGCCACTTTACGTACCAAAACCAGCGGCCAGTACAACTGGGCGACCTGTACGACTTTGCCTCCATGACCAAGATCACGGGGCCTTTGCCCGGCCTGATGTGGCTACAGGATCAGGGTCGCTTTGATCCGGACTGGCCACTGGTCCGCATCGCGCCCTATCTCAAGGGGTCCAACAAGGCTGGACTCTCCCTGCGGGAGGTCCTCGCACATCAGGCCCGGCTCCAGCCCTATATCGCCCATCAAACCAAGGTGCTGCGCCGCAATGGCCGCTACCGCTGCCGAACGCTGCAACGCGACTCCTCGGATACCTATCCGGTACGCATCGCCGCGGGGCTCTACCTGCACCGCCGGTACCGGAAAGTCATTCTGCGGCGCATCCGCCGCAGCCCGCTGCGCAAGGAAGCGGGCTATCGCTATGCGGGCCTGTCATTCTTTCTCTATCCCGACTACATCAGCCGGCAGACCGGTGAGCCCTATGACCAGTGGACGCAAGCCCATATTTACCAGCCCCTCGGGGCCTGGAGCCTGCAATACAACCCCTGGCGGCAGCTGCCGGCGGACCACATGGCCCCAACCGAATACGACTCCACCTTTCGGCAGCAGCTGGTGCAGGGCTATGTGCATGACGAAGCCGCCGCTATGTTTGGCGGGGTGTCGGGCAATGCAGGCCTGTTTGGGACGGCGCTGGACCTCGCCAAGCTGATGCAATGCTATCAGCAGGGTGGACAATACGGTCCCGACCGCCTGATCTCAGCGGCCACGCTGGCCGAATGGACGCGCTACCAGTATCCGGAGCAAGGCAACCGCCGGGGGCTGGGCTTTGACAAGCCCCCCCTCCCCGGGCAGTCCGAGAGCTACATGGCTCCCTCCGCCAGCCCGGCAAGCTTCGGCCATACGGGCTTCACCGGCACCTTTGCCTGGGCCGATCCGGAAAGTGGCATTCTGCTGGTCTGGATGACCAACCGGGTCTACCCTTCGCGCGCCCACAGCCAGCTGCAATCCTTGGCTCTGCGGAAACGGCTGCACGAAACCTTGTATCAGCAACTCCCTGGCTATCAGAAAATAAATTAGGATTGCCGCACCGCAATTGGCGCAGACTTTTCGTATAATTAGAGATGAGTGGTGCCCGTGGCCATCCCATTCCGGATTTACATATTCCCCCTTTTTGTTGGCTGTTATCTGCACACTTCCCGGATACAGATTAATGGTTAGGGTTTTTCACCCCAAGCTTTCATGCCATACAGCATTCGTTATGATTCCGTGACCAACATTATTTGGTCAGCTATCGAAGGAACAAGCGATCTAAAAGAAGCGCGCACGCTCTCGCTCCAAACCCGCAAACTGGCCGATCAATATCAGTATAATCATTTTCTTGTCGACCTGAGGCAGGCCACCTTTCGAACCTCCCTCTCGGCGGGCTTTACCTATACGGTCAACCTTGCCAAACGGGGCTATGAACGTACAGATAGAATGGCCATTGTGTATGCGCCGGAGGAGGCCGCGCGCTTCCACCTAATGGAAACGGCCGCCCAAAACCGGGGATGGAGCTACCGGGCTTTCGAGGATCTGGCTGAAGCTCTGGCCTGGCTGCAGGAAAACTAAGGTAACGTGAGTTTTGGAAAAGCGGAGAAAGACTATTCCCTAATCGACTGTTTATCAAATGCTTGACTGTCATCCTGAGCCAGCCCAAAGGGCGCCAGCGA
>RFHL01000774.1 GCA_003696875.1 Bacteroidota bacterium
GGGCTGCTCTGGGCCAGGGTCTTGATGGCGGTCCGGTCGGGATTTTCGGTGCCCTGGCGCAGGCCCAGCAAGGTCAGGTTGTAGGTCAGCAAGTCATCGCCCATAGCCTCTGGCTGATAGGGCCTGAGGTCGAGGGAATCCTGGCCATAGAGGTTCCACCAGCTCACATTGGTGAGGATAGCGGCCTCGGGTCGATCGGCCTCCAGCGCGGCCCGAAAAAAGTCCCCGGCCGCCTCGGGGCGGTCGTTGAGGGCGTAGACCTGGGCCAGGTTGGCGTAGGCGGGAGCCAGGTCCAGGTCGGCCTTCAGGGCCGCCTGGAAGGCCATAATGGCGGAGTCAGGCTCCCCGGCTCGGGCATACAGCAGGCCCAGGTTGTTGGCAACCATGGGGTCGATGCGGGGGGCTTCCATGCCTGCTTGCAGCAGGCGGCGGGCCTCCTCCGGCCGGTCCGCCAGCACATACAGGCTGGCGGCATTCAGGCGGGCATAGGGAAATTCATAGAGGCCGGTGGCGGCCTCGAAATAGGCGATGGTTTGATACAGGCCTTGCAGATTGGGCAGGCTCAGGGCCCCCAGGTTATAGTTGGCCTTGACGCTGGTCGGGCCGCCCAGCAGGGCTTGCTCGTAGGCCGCGACGGCGGCCTCGGGCTCGCCGGCCTGCATGGCCAGGTCGCCCCGGTGACAGTGGTAGCTGTGATACAGCAGGTAAAAGGTCTTCCAGGCATCCCGCCCCTCGGCAAAGACCAGCCCGCCCAGGCCGATCAGCCAGATCACCACCATGCTGAAGCGCAGGCCCTGTGTCATCAGGTAGTAGAGGGGCAAGCGCCGGATGAGCAAGGGACGGTGGTTGGTGAACACAAAAAACATATGGGCGGCACCGACGCCCAGAAAGAGGATGACCATGAGCCGCTCCATCGTGTAGCGGAAAAAGGCATCCCCCATGGAGAATTCCATGAAGAGGAAGCTCATCACGATGAGCGCCCAGCTCATGAGCAGATAGGTGTAGAGGCTGCGGTCGGTGAAGACATTCCGTAGCTGGGGAAAGTGATTTTGAGAAAGAAAGGGCATGCTCACCACGGCCAGCGCAAAGAGATGCCAAGGCCGGAAGGGCAGGCGGATATTCAGCCAGCCAAACTTCATGTATTCATCCAACCAGATCACCTCTACCACCAGCAGCGCCAGCAAGGGCAAAAAGATCAGGCGCGGGTCCCAGCGGTAGCGGGCATCCCGGTAGTTGGTGGTGACGAAAAAGATGAGGTTGGTGGGTTCTTTGGCCACGAAAAAAATCAGCAGAATGCTGAGGAAGGAGAGATAGGCATAGCTTTCAGTGGTCATGCTGAGC
Organism: Bacteroidota bacterium; assembly: GCA_003696875.1. Lineage (GTDB taxonomy): Bacteria > Bacteroidota > Bacteroidia > J057 > J057 > RFHL01. The sequence continues at coordinate 1,342 of RFHL01000774.1, forward strand.
CAGGCCGTTTCAGGTTGGCGAATGGGCCCAAAGAGGAAAGCCAGGGCTGTCAACCCCAGTATGCTCAGCACCCGCCAGGGCAGCCGCCAGCGCAGGATGCGCATCTGAAAGCAGTAGGCCAGCACCAGATGGCTGATAATCAACCCGAATTCCGCCAGCCGGTAGGGGTCATCGCCCACGATCTGCTGGGTGAGGCCCGAGAAATGGAGAAAGAGGGCGTGGAACAAATAGAAGAGATAGATCCAGCGGGATCGGATCTCACTGGCCACGGCCAGGAAAAAACTCCAGCCGATCCAGAGAAAGGCCCAGCCCATATGCAGGGGGGTAACATGCGTGATGATGGGGCCTGCCGAGAAACTGAGCCACTGCCGGAAGGCATTCAGGCTGAGGTCGATGCTGCGGTAGTCCTGCGTGAGGGTCTTCACCACCACCTCGCTGGGCAGGGGATCGGCGATCAGGGCGGGCTCCAGCGCCCAGTGCCAGGGCATCGCCCCGGCCCATAGAAAGGCCCCTGCCATCAGGAGTAGGCTGATCCCCAGGCCCCAGA
>RFHL01000775.1 GCA_003696875.1 Bacteroidota bacterium
GACAAGGATGACCTGGGTGGCCGGGGGCAGGTCGAGCGTCTGCAAATAGGCCTGGGCTTCGGCGGGGGATTCATCCCGAGCATCAAAGAGGTAGAGCAGCAGACCAGCGGCCTTGGCAAGCTTGAGCGAACGGCTCACGCCCTCGGCTTCGATGGCGTCGGTGGTCTCGCGTACCCCGGCCGTGTCCATAAGGCGAAACTCAATCCCGCCAATCATCAGGCGATCCTCCACCACGTCGCGGGTGGTGCCAGGGATATCCGAAACGATGGCCCGGTTCTCGTTGAGGAGGGTATTGAGCAAGGTAGACTTGCCGGCATTGGGCTTGCCCATGAGCACCGTCGGGACCCCTTGTTTGACGGCATTGCCAAAGCGGAAGCTGTCGATCAGGCCGTCTAGGCGGACCGCCAAGCGCTCGATCAGGTCGAGCAGCTGAGTCCGGTCGGCAAATTCGACATCCTCCTCGGCAAAATCGAGCTCCAGTTCAATGAGGGAAGTAAAGTCCAGCAACTGCTGCCGCAGTTCGCGGAGTTCGCGCGAGACCCCGCCCCGCAGCTGCTGCATGGCCAGTTGATGCGCCCCCGCCGAATTGGCGGCGATGAGGTCGGCCACGGCTTCGGCCTGGGCCAGGTCCATGGCCCCGTTGAGGTAGGCCCGCTGGGTAAACTCTCCCGGCGCGGCCAGCCGCGCGCCGAGGTCCACGCAGCGCTGCATGACCTCCCGCAGGATGTAGGCACTGCCATGGCAGGAAATCTCCACCACGTCTTCGCGCGTGAAGGAGCGCGGCGCCCGAAAGAGACTCAGGAGGACCTCATCGAGGGCTTGGCCCTCGGCATCAAGAACCTGACCATAGTGCAGGCTGTAGCCCGGAGCCTCTGTCAGCGGCTTGCTAAAGAGCCCGTCGGCGATGGCGATGGCTTCTCTTCCCGAGAGCCGGATCACCCCGAGGGCGCCTGCGCCTGGGGGGGTACTGATGGCGACGATGGTATCGCGTGCGTGCATGCCGCAAAGGTAGGGATTTTGATGAGAGGTCAGAAGTTCCCGATTCTCGGGATTTCACTACGTTCAACAGAAGTCGGAAGTGAGAGAAGTCAGAAAAAAGCTCATAATTTGGTCAGGTAGGCGCATCTTCGCGCCGGTCTCGGTTCTCGCTTCTGTACATCTCATCTTGCGCCTTAATGGGGGCCTCTCTATATTTGCAACTTCTTCACCCGCTGCGCGTAGACGCAAGGTGATTGGGCCTATAGCTCAGTTGGTTAGAGCATCTGACTCATAATCAGGAGGTCCCTGGTTCGAGCCCAGGTGGGCCCACCTCACGATCAAGCACTTACAACGCGCAGCGTTGTGGGTGCTTTTTTGTTTGCATACAATTGCCGGGCATCTTCTGAAAATGCCACGATCGACATGCGAGAGGGCCTGAAAAGAGGGCGATGATGGCTCGGTTCTGTCGAGGGGAAGGTCAATATGCGGAAGGCCATATATCAAAAACATTCGCAGGCACTGTGGCTTTACTGCTTACCAGAAATCGTATGCCCGACCCAGCCTACAGCCTGCTGCTCACGTGGGAATTTCGGCCTCTCCGGGAACCGGGGATAGGAAGCGAAAAAAATGCCATGGCCCGGTCAGCTACGTCCCTTCTGGGATGAGCTCAAAAAATTACTGAAAGTATTTCCCATCATGACAAAGCAGACATATCTCGCCCTGGTTTTTCTTTTTTCCTATGCCATAGGGGCCGCGCAAAACACGCCTCCAATGTCTGTGCTTGACAGCAAAAACCTGATATTCAGAGGCGTAGCGGAGTTGGGATTTGTAGGCGTCCTGGCGCATAACATTCAATTCAGCAACAGTGGAACGCGGATTGACTATGTGACCGACGGCGGGCAGGACGTCCTGTTTCCGGTCAGCAGGCTGTCGCTGGAACTGGAAATCAAGCAAAAACATACCCTCACCTTCCTCTACCAACCCCTGCGGCTGGAATCTACGGCTTTGCTAAGCAGAGACCTGATCATTGATGAGCTTACCTTTCCTGCCGGAACGAGTGTAGATTTCCTGTACAATTTCCCCTTTTTCCGGTTGAGCTACATGAAGGAGCTAGCCCCCAAAAAGGACAAGTTCGACTTTGCTTTTGGGCTATCGCTCCAAATCCGGAATGCGACCATATCCTTTGAGTCTACCGACGGTACGCTGTTCCGATCCAACCGGGATATAGGTCCCGTACCCATATTGAAATTCCGTACGCGCTATTCCTACAACTCGCTGACCTATACCGAGATCGAAGCGGATGGCTTTTATGCTCCCGTAAGCTACCTCAACGGAAGCGACAATGAAGTGATCGGTGCGATATTGGACGCGAGTCTGCGACAGGGGCTGAAAGTAAGCCCCGAGGTAGGGACCTTTTTGAATCTTCGCTACCTGGGTGGAGGAGCGGTGGGCACGTCTGACGATGATCCCGGACCTGGGGATGGGTACGTACGAAATTGGCTGAACTTCCTGACCGTGACCGCTGGGTTCAGCTATGAGTTTAATTAACGTGAGTTGGGGATAAAAACCGCTTTTATGGCTTCGATCGACGATTGTCATGTTGAGCCAAGCGAAACATCTCATGGCCCTTGCGAGATCATTCCTGGCGCCCGGGGGCTGGCCCAGGATGACATTCAATCATTTGATAAACAGTTGATTAGAGAAAAGCCTTTCTCCGCTTATCCAAAACTCACGGTTTTTTACATAGGAAAAGGGTAGAAAGACATGTGCTTTTCGTCCGCCACGCTCCCAACCGGCTGACAGGCAGCTGACTGGCCCAGAAGGCCCGCCCGGGCTGGATCAGGCAAGGTGGGTGTAAGGGAAATATATTTTATGTTTTGGTAATTTTCGAAAATAAGTCGACTTTCCGGTCAACTTGCTCATCTATGGTACACCTCCTACCCCCCGGGGCCACCCGCCCCCTACCCTGGCTCATATTGGCTTTTGCTTTGTGTGTCATCACCTGCCGGCCCTCCGAGCCGGAGCCCAGCCTGTCCGGTACCTGGAACCTGTCCCATTTTCAGGATGCCAGTGGTGCATGGGTCAGCCCACCGCCGCCGCAGATGCAGGACCAGCCCATCGTCCTGTCATGTACTGACAATGGACGCAAGGGCCACTTTATCGCCCGAACTCTGACCAATCAACTCACCGGCGAATACAGCTATACCGCCAGTGGCAGCTTGGAAATCACCCATTTTGAAGCCACCTATCTCGGGGATGCCCAATGGGCCATCTATTTTCGGGAAGCCCTCCCCACCGCCCACCGCTTCGAATTGACCGGCGATACGCTTCGGATTTTCTACGGAGACGAAGATCTATATATGCACTTTCAGCGGGGGAATTTGCGTCGCTGACTACCCTCAGGGGATATACCTTTCAAACGCCAGGTAGCCAAGGCCGGAATCCCACTGGGAGACCGGCCTTTGGTCTTTATGAGGCGAAAAGGCTCAAGAGCCCTTTTCTAGCGGGGAGAAGCGTGATTGGCCACCAGCCACTTGGCCAGCATTTGTTTCATGTCCTCCAGTCGAACGGGCTTGGGGAGGAAATCATTCATACCCGCCTCCAGACACAGTTGCCGGTCCGAGCTCATGGCATTGGCGGTCATCGCGATAATGGGGGGCTGGGAAATGCCCGGCTCAGCCCTCAGCGCAGCGGCTGCGGTGGGGCCATCCATAATGGGCATTTGCATATCCATCAGGATCAGGTCATAGGTTTCCGCCCGAGCTTTTTCCAGGCCTTCGGCACCGTTGCAGGCAATCTCCGGCTCCATCCCCAGCCGCGCCAGCATCCGGGTAGCCACCTTTTGGTTGATGGGATTATCCTCTACCAGCAGAATCCGCGCTTGCTGCCTGGACTCCAGTTTGGAATCAACTTCGTGTGGCATGGTTTTCGATTGAGACTCCACTTCCGGAGCAAAAAACTCAAATTGAAAGACAGACCCCTCGCCGGGGCGGCTGCGGACGGTAACGACCCCTTTCATATTCCCGACGATGGCCTGGCAAATCGCCAGCCCCAGCCCTGTCCCCCCAAAACGGCGGGTGGTAGAGCTATCGGCCTGGGAAAAAGCTTTGAAAAGGCGTTTCTGCTGGGCTTCGCTCATCCCGATGCCGGTGTCTGCCACTTCAACATGCAAAAAATCCGGGCGGCCCTCGGCGCGGCGCTGGGCCGGGTGGTCGGCACCGTGGGCAAGCTGGCCACCGCCATCGCGGTGTGGGTCCTGCTGGTCGTCGCCGCGGCCGTGCCCTGACGCGCTATCGGTGAGGGAGGGAGCCGCCGTGTCCGGAGCCGCCGACACCCCCATGTTCCGCCAGTACCGGGCGCTCAAGGAACAGGTGCCGGACGCCATCCTGTTCTTCCGGATGGGGGACTTCTACGAGCTGTTCTTCGACGATGCCCGGGTCGCTGCGGAGCTGCTGGACCTCACGCTGACCAGCCGCAACCGCGGCGCCCCCGACGAGATCCCCATGGCGGGCGTGCCCCACCACGCGGCCCGGGGCTACGTGCGCACGCTGGTCGATCGCGGGTACAAGGTGGCGATCGCCGACCAGGTGGAGGACCCCAAGGCGGCGCGTGGGCTCGTGCGGCGGGCCATCACCCAGGTGGTCACCCCGGGGATGGTGCTGGACCCGGAGGACCTCGCGCCCGCGGAGCCCTGCTGGCTGGGGGCGCTGGCCGTGGTCGGGCGGCGGGTGGGCCTGGCGCTCCTGGACGCGTCGACCGGCGCCTTCCGGGTGGCCGAGGTGGCGGACCTGTCCACCGCGGTCGAGGAGCTGGGGCGGGCGGGCGCCCGGGAGGTCCTCCTGCCGGAGCGGCTGCGGGATGCCCCCGAGCTGGCGGCGCTCGATGCCGCGCGCACGGTGCCGGAGGACCTCTCCTGGGACCCGGCGCGGTGCCGCGAGCGCCTGCAGGAGCGCTTCCGGGTGGCGACCCTCGCCGGCTTCGGGCTGGCGGATCGTCCGCTGGCGATCCGCGCCGCTGGCGCGATTGTGCAGTATGCGCGCGAAACGCAGCAGGGAACGGTCGCCAACCTCCGCGCAATCCGCGTTTACACCCCCGGCGA
>RFHL01000776.1 GCA_003696875.1 Bacteroidota bacterium
ATATAGGGAGAGTAAGGCCTGCCTTTGAGCTCGGAAGCGGGAAAAGGTGGCCTCAAACTCCTCCGGGGTGCGACAGAAGCCCCGAAACACCCGCTGCCGGACCGAATTAATTCCCAACTGGGGATTGGGAAATGCATAGGGCGCATCCACGATGCCACACCAGTCAAAGTCATAGGGTATGGCCAGCGGTGGCTGTCCCGGTTCGGTGGCTACCAGCACAATGTTGTGCAGGCCAGGCACCGACCAGTCGGTATTCCCCACCATAAATTGAAACACCGATAGCAGGTTGACAAGGTCATACTGCGTCTTATCGGGGTGTATATGCTGCACCTCCAGTTCCCGGCCGCCGAGGCGCTCGGCCATGTGTTCTTTCGGCTCAATCAAAAAGGTGGCTCGCGCCACCTGGTCGAATTTGCCGGAGGCGTCTCTCAGGGTAAGGGCTACCCTTCTAGCCCGAAAGCTACTGTCAGTCAGAAGGTTATAACTTCGATATACCAGATACTCCATGACCACCAGGGGATCGAAGCGTTCCGGATTTTTGCCACAAGGCATGACCAGCTTGAGCTTGTCCTGGCCGGCAAAGATGGTCCCGGCCGTGCTATCCTTATCAAAATTGACTCGGATGGGGGGCAACTGACACTTGTTACGTCGAAAGTTTCCCCGCACTTTGAGCTTCACATTCATATGAATGGTATCGCCCCGATCCTCATCAAAATAGGAAAGGACAGCCGGGTGATATTCCCGCTCTTCCCCCTTGTCCTTAAACAAATTTTTAAAATCAGCTGCGAGGGAAAAAGCCAGCGTTTCATGGCTTTCAAAAAGCGGACGCGTGTCCTGCCCCATAGCCACACTCCCTGTAACCAGGGCTAATATCAAAACCAGGGCGCGAGATGAAAGGATACGGTAGGTACGCATAAGCGATGGCGTCAAAGGTTCCCGATAGAGGGGCATGCTTGATCAGAGACCATGTGGCGGCTAGCGCCCAGAATCGGGGATGGGGACTTATACAGATAAAGAGGATGGCAGGGAAAAATCGTAGGTCCGGGGGGCCAGAGGAGGGAAAAAAGAGCGCTCTTCCCAGTGCACCTCCCCAGCGTAGGAGAAGGTAAGTACGGTGGTGAGTCGGGTCCCATAGGCCCGCTCAGGCATGTGGATAAAAGCAGAGGACAACTTGCGTTCCCATTCGAGGGGAACGCCAGTATCCGGCAACTGCTGATCAGGCGCTTCCCTCTTTTCCCCCAAATATCGAAACAGGGCTCCCGGGTCGCTAGCCCGAGATTTGGCCCAGCTACGCATAACCTGCATGCCCTTTTCCACCTTTGGCCAGGGCGTATTCAAGGCCGCATTGCTCAAGCCATAAATACCGGGTTGCAGATGCATGATGCTTTGGGTCCGGTTGCCATAGTACCACAGGTCACTGGCATCGCCCACCAGAAGGTTAAAGCCGTTATAGGCTTGTGCCTCCGCCTCCAGGCGGTGCAGGTAGACTTCAGGTGGCTCGGTGCCGGTAAGAAAGTCCGCTACCAGTTGGCCCCGGGAGGGGGCCTGGGGATTGATCCGGTGGGGCTCCCGCACATTGGTCAGAGCGGCAAATCGCCCCTGTCGGGTCACCCCCATCCAGGTGCCGCCTGCCTTGAGGTCTATCCCAGAGAGTACCTGCAGATCCGCCCCCCACCAGGTAGAGGGTTTTGCCGGTCGATGATAGAATTCATCCCGGTTGGCGGCCACAACCAAGGAATAGTCGGGATGGGTGCGGTAGGCAAGGAGAATCAGGCACATAGATTAAAGCTACCGTGAGTTTTGGATAAGCGGAGAAAGACTATCCTCTAATAGACTGTTTATCAAGTTTTTGAATGTCATCCTGAGCCAGCCCGAAGGGCGCCAGCGAGGGATCTAACAGGACACATGAGATGCTTCGCTTCGCTCAGCCTGACAATTGTCGATTGGAGACTTTTAAACAGGTTTTTATCCAAAACTCACGTTAAAGCTAAAAAAATTGCTGGGGATTTGGAGAAATAAGGCAGATTCTACGTAGAGCAGTGGCTACTCCTCGGCGATGACGTCAAAGGTGCGTTCAAGGCGCCCTCCCCGATCATCGACCAGGGTGATGACATGCTCTCCCGGAGGCGGATCGACCGCCATATCGTGAATCCCAGTCGTTTCCCCCAGATAGACCGCATCCAGATGCCAGAAAATCCGGGCATCCGGATCCCGGTGCAGGGCTTCAAATACCACCTGGCTGCGCTTGCCATCCAGGTCCACCGGCACCAGGACCCGCCCCTGCGGCTGCGGATAAACCAACTCCATTCCGCCCCCTGTTTCTCCCCCCTGGGCCACACAATCCGCCCGAAAGGGCGGTAGTGGTCGATAGTCCGGATGTCGCCGCCGGTAGTAGGCCGCCTGCGCCGGCGGCAGCACCAAAAAGACCTCCTTGCGCATATTTTGCGGCGACTCGCAGTCGCCATGAACCCGGTATTGGCCCTGCGCATCCAGAAACACCCGCTCATGATAGGGGCAGGGGGCCGTATGCAGGCCCCGCTGGGGCAGCCACACCGAATCCGCTTCGGGGCAGTTTACGCCCAGGCGGTGGCCACTTTGGCGACAGACCGGGACCTGGGCCATGTCGTCGTAGGGCTCTGCAAACCAGCCGCTAGCGGCTGGTAGTGCATCAAACAGGTCAAACATAAGAGGCGCAGCAGCCTCCACCCCGATCAGGCCGGGGCGGCCTTCTCCGTCGGCATTGCCCACCCAGACGGCCACCACATAATCGGGCGTGAGCCCGATGGCCCAGGCATCGCGAAAGCCATAGCTGGTGCCG
>RFHL01000777.1 GCA_003696875.1 Bacteroidota bacterium
TATCGATAGCCTGAGCGGGCCCCTGCCCCTGACGAAATGGGATCAGGAGGTGGAAATACTCTCTCCGGCTCAAATCGCCGAACGGTCGATCACGGCCTACCTGGAAGTGACTTCTCTGGAGATCGAAGACACGGTCGCCCGGGTCGAGCTTCGTTACCAAACCCAGGGGGTCCACTTGGTGGCCGAGTTTAAGCGAGAAGACTGTACCTGGGAGCCAACCCAAACCCGGCTGGTGGAGCGCTGACCGTTCACCTCCCTACCCTGCCTCCTGTAAGGCCAATTCCTCCCGCACCGCCAGCCCCAAAAAGCCGGAAGCATAGGTGCAGGCCAGCCGAACCCAGGAGCGGTAGACGACGCCCGACTGCCGGGAGACCCCTATCAGGCCACCCCGGGCCAGAGGGCCTGGCCCCACATACTGATGATCCAGACACCAACCCAGGGCGGCTCGCGCCGCCGCTAGATAAACCGGGTCCTGCGTATGCCGGTATAGTTTGTAGAGCAGGAGGCTCCAGAGGGCCGTTCCCTTCTCACTGATCTCGTTTGGGTCCCGGGCCTTGATGTTGTAGGACCAACTGCCATCCTCCAGTTGGTAGGCGAGCAGGACATCGGCCATCTTCCGGGCCTTGGCCAGATCCAATGCGTCCTGGGTCAGCTCATAGGCGGCGACCAGCCCCTCCATGGCCCAACCGGTGCCGCAGCAGTGATAGGCAGTAAGCACTTTTTCGGCCTCGTCAATCAGGTACTTGCGGTTCCAGATCCCTTCCTCGGTGTCAAACTTGGCCAGAATCATCTGCATATAGGCATCGCCGATCCGCGGGTAGGCCGGATTGGGGGGTCCACCCGGTAGAGCCCCATTGATCCCCTCGGTCAGCGCGACATCTACCACCGGGTAAAAGATGTTTCAGCCCGTTCGGAGCGGTTCCTGGCTGAGGGAATCATAGGCCGGGTTTCGGGGAGAAAGCTGATGATCGCTCGACACCGATGCATTGCGGGTACTCCACAGTTGGATCTCCACGCTGCGGGTGCCAGCAGGCACCTGCCCCTGCACGTGGAGGGCGGAGCCCTCCCGCGTGACGCAGATCGGATCCGGGCCGGGCTGTGACATGCACCCATCAGCAAAAGGACGAGATACAGGGCATGCTTACTCATAGCACAAGCGATTGTAAAAGGGTAGAAGGTACTCCTGTAGACCGTGAGGCGCCCAAGGGTCTTCGGCGGGCAAGAAGACCCCACACCGGGAGGGATGCCAAGTAATAAACCTGCCCGGGTAAATGTTCTCTGGAGAAAAGCCTCTTTCCCCATTCCACCCTTGAACACCGCTTCCTATGTGCCGGTTGTTGGGGGATGATCGCACCCTTACACTGTTAGATTTTTTTGTCGTTCAAAAAAACACGGCATAGGATTGCGATATGCCCCCGTTCGCCGAAAAAGGGCACGTTTATCCCATCAAAAAGCAGCAGGGGGGCCCTGTGGCCAGCGTGTGGGCGCGCGCAAAAGACCAGCGCGCAATTACTTAATAGACAGCATATTAAAGGAAAGACCTGCCTTTGTTTAACCCCAAAACTACGGTAAGCCAGACCGGGGGTGGCGCCCCCTACTCCTGCCCCGCGGCAACGGCGATCCCTTCCACAGGCTGAAAGCGGGCCCGGCGCATGAGCGCCTCGACGTAGTAATAATCGGCATAAATCAGCGGCACATCGACCTCAAAATCCCCGGGTATGCTACCGACGCTATGATCGAGGAGAAATGGCGGCACCTTGGCGGCATACTTTTCGCCGCTCAGGCTGCGGAGGGTGCGATCGGCCCACGGCAGCATCTCCGCGACACAGGAGGGGTCCAGCTCGCAGAGGAGCAGCAGCCCACTCGCCGCCACAGCGGCGGCGGAGGCATCCTGGGGCTCATTGGGGATGTTGGGGGCATCAAA
>RFHL01000778.1 GCA_003696875.1 Bacteroidota bacterium
CATCCATGCTGATGGCGGGCAGATCGGTCTCGCTGCCCGCCCGCTGCCCGTCGGGCAGCCGCAGGATGAAGGGCGTGCGGGTGCCGCCCTCATACGCCGAGCCCTTGCCCGCCCGCAGGGGGGCGTTTTCGGTGACGTCGCGCAATTCCAGGCCGCCATTATCGCTGGCGAAGATGACGAGCGTGTGGTCGAGTTCGCCTCTCTCTTCCAGCAGGGCCAGCAGGCGGCCCATACTCTGGTCGGTGCTGTGGATCATGGCGGCATAGGTCGCGTTTTGATGGCGAAGGCTATCCCGTGGCTTACCTTCATAATAGGCCACCAGGCTATCGGGTGCCTGTAGGGGCGTGTGCACAGCATAGTGCGGCAGGTAGAGAAAAAAGGGCTTTTCGCCCCGGCCTTCGATAAATCGAATGGCCTCGTCGGTGAGGCGATCCGTCAGATACTCGCCGCTGTCGCCGGGGGCGAGATAGGGGATGTGTGGCCAGCGCTTGTTTTGGTAAGGGGCAAAATAGGATGGCGGCTGCCCGCGCTTGTAGCCGGCCACATTCAGGTCAAATCCCTGATGCTGGGGATAGTAGATGCTGTCGTCGCCCAGGTGCCACTTGCCGATGCTGGCCGTGGCATAGCCGGCTTCCTGCAGCAATTCGGCCAGGGTGGTCTCCTCCAGGGGCAGGTACTGCGTCCAGTCGGGCGGCGCGAGGGGCGCATCGGGGCGATCATGCCCCGCGATCCAGTCGGTGAGATGCAGCTGGGCCGGCGACTTGCCGGTCATGAGGGCCGCCCGGGTAGGCGAGCAGACGGTACAGGCCGAGTAGGCCTGGGTAAAGCGCACCCCCTCGGCCGCGAGGCGGTCGATATGAGGCGTTTCGTACAGGTCGCTGCCATAGCAGCCCAGGTCGGTCCAGCCCAGGTCATCGACCAAAAAAAGCAGGACGTTGGGGCGGGGCGGCTCGGCGCAGCCGAGGAGGAGCATCCCCAGCAGAAAAGTTACTTGTTTTTGCCTCATCGCATATTCTGGAAAATGGCCTTAATTCATGCAGGGTGATCCTTCCTACTCCTTGAGTGCTTCCCGGATAAAGGCCTTCGTTTCCTCCGAAAAATCGGCCCCAAGGGCCCACTCGGCGTAGCCCCGGTCAGCCTTGACCGGCTGGCCGCGATGCTTGCCAAAGGCCCAGCAGATCACCCCCTCTACGCGGCTGAGTTTGCCGGCGATGTCTACCCGGCCGGGATTGAGGAGCGGGTCCAACTCGGCGGCCGTTTGGGGCAGGTCCGGATTTCGGGACAGTTGCTGGGCAAAGACCACCCGGGTGGCCCGGGCGTCGGCGAGGGCGTCGTGGGCGTCGGTCAGGTCCTGGCCCGTGTAGCGGGCATAGGTGGCCGCCAGGGTGTGGCTGTTGACGCGGCGCTCGATCCGGAGCACATCCACGAGGTGGGTGCCCGGCTCCGGGAAGGAGATGCCACAGCGGGCAAACTCGGCCGCCAGCATGGGCACATCAAAATAGTCGGAGTTGTAGCCCGCCAGATCGCAGCCTGAGAACCAGCCCGCCATGCTTTTGGCCAGCTGGGCAAAGCGGGGGGCATCCTTCACATCGGCATCGGAGATGCCGTGGATGGCCGTGGCCGCCTTGGGGATACGCCGCTCCGGGTGGATCAGGTGCACCTTTTCTTCCTCGCTCCCGTCGGGCTGCACCTTGATACAGGCAATCTGCACGATGCGGTCGGTATCGACCGAGGTGCCCGTCGTCTCCAGATCAAAAAATACGATAGGTCTCATGGCCCCAAGATGGGGAATTTTGGGGATATCCGACAAGGGAAAGCCCCAACTCCGACCCTGGTGCCCCGGCCCACGTCACGCCGGTCGGATAATCTGGCCTTTCTTGCTATCTTCCGGCCTATGAAGCGGATAGATGCCCACCAACACTTCTGGAAGTATGACCCGGTAACCGGTGCCTGGATCACAGATGAGATGCAGGTGATTCGCCGCGACTTTATGCCTTCGGACCTGCAGCCTCTGCTGGAGCAGCACGGGATCGATGGCTGTGTCGCCGTGCAGGCCGAACAGTCCCTGGCCGAGAATACGTTTCTCCTGGGGCTGGCAGATCAGCACCCCTTTATTCGGGGCGTGGTAGGCTGGGTCGACCTGAAGAGCGCACACTTGGCGCAACAGATGGAACCGTTTCTTGACCACCCCACGTTCAAAGGCGTTCGCCATATCCTCCAGGCGGAGCCTGATGGCTTCATGACTGATCCCCGCTTCATCAGGGGGGTGGCATGGCTCGGACAGCAGGGCTTAACCTACGACATTCTGACGACGGAAAAGCAGCTGGCCGAAGTGGTACAGTTTGTTGAGGCCTTACCAGCCATGCCGCTGGTGATAGACCACATCAGCAAACCGAACATTGCGCAAGCCTCCTTTTCGCACTGGGCAAGCCACATGCAACGGCTATCGGCCTTCGAGCACGTATGCGTCAAGCTTTCCGGGATGATCACCGAAGCCCACTGGCAAAGCTGGAAACCCGAAGATTTGGCCCCTTATGTCGATTTTTGCCTGAAACACTTTGGCCCAGAGCGCCTGATGTATGGCTCAGACTGGCCCGTGTGCCTGGTGGCAGGCACGTATGCGGAGGCCCAGGCAGCCCTGGCCCATTGCCTGGCCAGCCTGAGTCCCAGCGAGAAAGAGGCCATCTTCGGGCTGACAGCGCGCCGGTTTTATTCCCTGGATTGATCAGGGGGGACAAGAGGGGGGCCTTACGGAAGGGCCATTCGGGCCCAAAGCTGAACCGGGCCATCACCGCCTCCTCCGCCTCCATCCCCCCCGCCACCAGCAATACCAGCTGCTAAAAGCCCAGGTACAGCAGGCCCTCCACGAGCCCGGGGACACACCCCCGGAGAACAAGAGCCCCCAAAGCATATAAACCATACCATGTGCATCATTTTTAGAAAAAAGGTGTATACTATGGAAAAGAAATCCCCATGCGTACCAACATCGTCATCGATGACCAGCTCCTCCAGGAGGCCCTGCAGATGAGCGGGCTCAACACCAAAAAAGCCGTGGTAGACCAGGCCCTGAAGCTGTACGTCCAAATGCTCCACCAGCAGGCCCTGCGCCAGCTGCGGGGCAAGCTCCGCTGGGAAGGCGACCTGGAAGCCTCACGCACCAACCTATGATCATCGTCGATTCCTCCGTCTGGATTCCCTTTTTCAACGGTCAGGATACCCGGGAAACCCAGCTGCTTGACAAGCTGCTGGGCCAGCAACCCGTCGCCATTGGCGACCTGATCCTGGCCGAAGTGCTGCAGGGCTTCCGGCACAACAAGGACTATCAGCAGGCACGCACTCATCTGCTCGCCCTACCCTGCCTGGACATGGGCGGAAAAGCGGTAGCCCTCCAAAGCGCCGACACCTACCGCCAGCTCCGCCGCCAGGGCATCACCATCCGCAAAACGATAGACCTGCTGATCGGCACCTACTGCATCATCCACGACCACCAGCTCCTGCACCAGGACCACGACTTTGCCCCCCTCGTAACCCACTTCGGCTTGCAGGAGGTGTAGGGACCGACAGAAAGCCGCCGCTTATCCCGATTATCCGTACATTAGACAAAAATCATCGCCATGCTTGACCGCATCACCATCCTCCCCGATCTCTGCAATGGCAAGCCCACTATCCGCGGGCACAGACTCACCGTCCGCACCGTTCTGGAGCAGCTTGCTGCTGGCGACAGCCCCGAAGACCTGCTCGAAGCCTATCCCTTTCTGGAGAAAGAAGACATCCTTGCCTGCCTCGCCTATGGCGCCCGCGCCGTCGACCATGATCTGCGCTCCATCAAGCTGGCAGGCTGATGACAAGTCTCTACCGCTTTCTTGTTGATGCCAATCTGCCCAGAAACTTCAGGTTCTTTCGGGGGAAAGAATTTGTTCATCAGCTAGATCTGGACCCCAAGGCGTCAGATAGCCATATTTGGGAGTTTGCCAAAACGGAGGGACTGGTCATTCTGACCAAAGATACCGATTTCTATTTCCGTTGCCAGGCCAATATCTCCCGATCAAGCTGAATCCTCCCCAAACACCTCCAGGTCCTTCGCCACCAGACGACGCAGCTCCTCCGCATCCGGCAGATGCAGCTGATAGTGTGACACAAAGACCTGATTGCTCAGGCCCGCCAGGGCATAGGAAACACTCACCTCATGTTTTCCCGTGCCCAGGATGATCCCGATGGGGGCATGGTCATCCGGCTGGTTTTCCTCCTGCTGGATGTAGTTCAGGTAGAGATTCATCTGGCCCACATCTTCGTGGCCGACCTCGCCCGTCTTCAGATCAATGAGCACAAAGCACTTCAGGATGCGGTGGTAGAAGACCAGGTCCACATAAAAGTGCCGATTGTCCAGCGAGATCCGGTACTGCCGCCCCAGGAAGGCGAAGCCCTTGCCCAGCTCCAGCAGAAACTGCTGCAGGTGATCGATCAGCAACTGCTCCAGCTTGGCCTCCTGCGGGATCACCCGCGCCGGCAGGCCCAGGAACTCAAACACATAGGGATCCCGCAGCAGGTCCTGCGGCTTCTCCAGGGCCTGCCCC
>RFHL01000779.1 GCA_003696875.1 Bacteroidota bacterium
GGCGTGGCAAGGTGCACATCCATGGCAAAGCGAGACAGGTCGAGCATGCCCGACTCGGGCCGTTCGGCATAAAGATCTGCCCAGACGTCCATGATGGGGATACGGTCGGCGTGCAGGATATCCTCCATAGGCCGCCAGCCGTACTGCTGTCCCTGGTTGTACATCTCGTTGCGATAGCGCTGCTCGCCGGTAAGCTGGTAAAAGGCCATCAGGCCGGTAAAAAAAGCGCCGTAGTGCCAGTCGCGCGGGTCGAGATTGCGCCGGGGATTGGCGAGCTGCCAGTCGGCCACCTGCCGCATCAGCGGCAGGATCTGGTCCGGATCCAGGGGATCGGTGATTTTTTCGTTGGGCAAGCCCATCTGGATGGCGGTCTGGAAGCGGTCCTTCCAGCTGCCTTTCATCCGGTCCTTGAGCTGGCTGGCGTAGGCAAAATGATGATAGACGGTATTCTGCATCCACAGCACTTGCAGGGGGTTGCCCGCTTCGGCTCCCCGTACGGCAAAGGGCCGCACGTTGTCTTTGCTGGACCCGCGGGTCACGGGCGTGATGGTCCATTTTTTGCCGCCATTCGCCGTCTCCCAACGCTCGATTTCAAAGACGCTGTCGCGCTTGACTGAGAGGTAGAGCACGTTGGGATCTTCATGGTCGATGCTCATGCCGCCGGAGTAGTTCGGCTCGGGTTCGGTCACGCCTTCCATCGTTTGGGGAAACCAGCCCCCCGAGTTGACCAATTCATAGGTGCGCCATTTTTTGCCGTCCCAACGGGCGTAGCAATAGACGTGGGTGCTGTCGTCAGGAAACTTGGCGAAAGCGATTACCGGATAGCCCTGCTCATCGGCGGCAATGTCCCAGTTCCAGGCCTTGTGGCCGGTGGTGGCAGCGTCGTAGAGCTTGTCTGCCTCGGTGGGCTGCACCGGTCCATCGGCCAGGGCTTTGATGCGGTCGCCATTCGCCTTAAAAAAGGCCCCATTTTCCAGGTAAAAATAGTAGAGCGAATTTTGCGGCTCGTTCCGCGGGTGGCCGTCGGTCACCACGAAGTGGATGCGGGATTTTCCATCTGACCAGATCTTGGTGTAAGGGCGCCGAAAGCGGTAGATGGCTTCGGGCATGAAGAAAACCTTTCCCTTGGACCAGGTTTCGCCCAGATCATCCGAAAAGGAATAGCTGGGTTTGCCATCCACGCCCCGCCAGAAGAGGTAGAGGCGGTTGGCCTCCGCCGAGAGGCGGATGGGGTTGGTATAGGTGTGGTGCATGTCCGGCTGGTCCGGATCGTTGAGATAGAGTTCCTTCACCTCGCCAAAGTGGTCGATGCTCTCCGGTTCGGACGCCTTGACCAGGTACAGCGGCTGGTAGCCCATCATGTGGCGGTTAAAAAACACCAGCAGCCGGCCCTCGGCATCGAAGAGCAGGGAGGGGTTGTCGTGGTCGTCGACCTCCAGGCTGTCGAAGAGCACCTGTGAATGGATTTCCTTCGTCTCGTGGTCGTACCAGGCCACGTGCAGGTCGCCAAAGTTGTCGACCCAGCCGCTGTAGGTGCGCTTGTGCGCACCCTCGTAATACACCGCCCGCGGGTCCGAGAACCAGCACCAGGCTCCATTAAAGGTGAAGGAGCGGTAGGCCTCGGAGCTCGGGGCTGCCGTGGCGGTAATGGTCGCCTGGGTGGGGGATTGGGCAAAGGCGAGGGAGGATAGGCAACTCAGGAGCAGAAAAAGAAAAAAGGGGCTTTTCATAGCGGATGCGAGATGAGCTTTTTTGGTGGGGAAAAGAGTCGGTCTGAGGAAAAAGGTACCAAAAGAAGGAAAGGCGGATCATGATACATGATTCTCCCTTAGTAACGCGAGAAAAATAACTTCCCGATTTTGCGCCGAGACCTTGTGCGCAGACCAGGAAGA
>RFHL01000780.1 GCA_003696875.1 Bacteroidota bacterium
CCCCAAAGCCGGGCTGCAGCTGCAGGCCCAGGCTGTCGCCCCGGCGCACGCCTACGGGCGTGCCGGTTTGGTCGGCGTAGCCACCATCATTGCCGCTGGCGAAGGTGAGGCTGTCCAGAATCACCTGTTGGATCCATTCGTACTCGACCGACTCCCCGGCGCTGGCGCAGTAGGTGATGTCGAGACAGGCCCCGCAGCCCCGGCTGCGGAAGGTGATCGGGGCGGCGAAACCGCTGCTATCCGTGGCACACTGTCCACGGACACTCAGTTCGTAGGGGGTGCAGCTGAGCAGCGGAGGCAAGGCTACATAGTTGGTGTCAGCCGTCAGGCTGCTCCAGAGGGAGTCTCCCAAAGGACGGTATTGCAGGGCGTAGCTCTGGTATTCGGGGGTGGAGGTCCAGCGGACGGCAGCCTGCTCGCTGCTGTCCGATACAAAGAAGGCCTCCAGGCCGGCCGGGATCTGGCACGGCCGATCGGTACGGATCAGCAGGCAATAGTCCTCGGTTTCGCCTAGCCCGATATCGCCGCAGGGCGGGGGCAGCAGGCTGCCTCCGGCGTTGCCATACTTGACCGCCACCCGAAGACGGGTGCCACCCGCTCCCACTGCCCCACCTATGAGGACCGGAACCGTGACGGTATCCGGGACCTGAGGGGCGGTCTGCAGGATCAACTCGCCCGCATCTTCAAAGTCCCCGTCCCGGTTGTAGTCGATCCAGGCGCGCCAGGTGATCTCGATTTGGTCGGTGAGACCGCCCGGCACCAGTACGAGCTGGTAGAGCGAGTCGGTGTAGAGCGTACTCCCTTGCAGACTAAAGATACCCTGCCCGCCGTCGTTGCCCGACGGATTGTGAATGGGCCCCAGGTCCACCGATTCCACCCAAACAATCTGTCCGCTGCTGCCAAAGGCCTCACAGTAGGGCGCCTCCAGGCAG
Source organism: Bacteroidota bacterium (assembly GCA_003696875.1). Taxonomy (GTDB): domain Bacteria; phylum Bacteroidota; class Bacteroidia; order J057; family J057; genus RFHL01. The sequence continues at coordinate 933 of RFHL01000780.1, forward strand.
GCCCCACAGCCGGTGGTGTAGAGGGTGTCTATGGCCGAAAACCCGGTTTCGGGCCCCTTGGGGCATTGGGTGGAGACCTGGACTTCGTAGCCGCGGCAGGCTTCGAGTCCGGTCAGCAGCAAGCTATTGGATGGGCTCTGTCGGCTTTGCCAGAGGCTATCGCCCAATGGGCGGTAGCGCAGGGTGTAGCTGTCGGCCCCGTAGACAGCCGGCCAGCTCAGGCTGGTGCTGTCGGGCTGGAGGCTGGTCGCTGTCCAGTCCGGCGCTTCGCAGCAGCCTTCAGTCGTAAACGTCCCGCTCAGGAAAAAGCCGCTGCTGGTAATGCTGTCACAGAGAGATTCGACCTGAAAAGCATAGAGGGTACAGCCCATCAGGCCGGTGAGCAGCAGGGAAGGGGTGCTGCTCAGGCCTGCATCTATCCAGCTGGTATCACCCAAGGGGCGGTACTGCACATGGTAGGCCAGGGCCGAATCGGTAGGTGTCCAGCTGAGCAGGGCACTGGTATCGGTTTCGCTGGTCCCACTTAGCCCCAGGATGCCGGGGCAAGTGGAGAA
>RFHL01000781.1 GCA_003696875.1 Bacteroidota bacterium
GTCCAGGCCAGGCCGGCCGGGTGGCCGGCAAAGTCGCCTTTCTCCATATGCCATACGCCCCCGGAGCCCATCCAGTCGCCTTGGTTGTCGGTGTAGAAAAACTCGCCATCCACGATGCCGATCCCGCAAGGGGATCTCATGCCGGTGGCCCAGGGCTCCATCTCGCCCTCGGGGGTGATGCGCATGGCCCAGCCGCGCCAGGGCACGGCGCTCTCGCCACGCCACCACTCTTCATTGCCAAAGGAGACATTGCCGGTCACCATCATGCTGCCATCGGGTAAGAACTTGGGCCCATACGAGTACTCGTGGTAGTGCCCCGAGATGGGCCAGGCATAGACGGTTTCGTAGATATCGGCGATGTCATCGCCATTGGTGTCTTCCAGGCGGGTGAGCTCGCCGCGCTGCGAGCTGTAGAGGGAGCGCCCCCGGAAGGTGAGGCCCAGCGGCTCGTGCAGTCCCTGCGCAAAGAGCTGGAAGCGGGGCGGCTGGTTGTTGTACATGTCCGGGTTCTCGACGATCCAGACCTCGCCCCGCCGGGTACAGAGGGCGATGCGGCCATCATCCAGGGTGGTGAGACCACCTACCTCCAGCAGCATGTCTTGCGGGGTGGGCAGGGTAATGATGGGGAAATAGGTAGATTCCAGCATCTCCGGCTGCGGGCTTTCCTGCGCGGGCAGGGGGCGTACAGTGAGCAGGATCAGGAGGAAAAATGGGATATATCGCATGGGGAATGGGCAGTTGAGGAATGCTTACCAAAGAATTTCATAGGAAACGCCTTCGGGCGTGACGGGGGCCAGGAGCATCTGCCGGTTGCCGGGGCCCGCCTGCTGTTGCAGGCTTTGGCCGGCGGGGACCTTGATGAAGTAGGTCTGATCCACGGCAAAGAGGCCGGGGGCAACTTCCTGAATCTGTTCGCCTTCGGCGAGCCGGAGATAGAGCCCGCTGCCGGCAGGCAGCGCCTCAATGCTGAGCGTGCGGCGCAGAGCTTTGCCCTCGGCGCTGGGCGCGATCAGATCTGTAACGATCATGTCGGCTACCTCGGCCCGGAAGATGGGCAGGTGCGAGCCTTGCTCTAGGCGATAGCCCAGGCTGCGGCGGTCGGCTTTGGCAAAAAAGACCAGCTCACCCCGGCTGCTGTCCATCCGCGCCAGCCCCAGGCTGGTGGGCAGGTATTGCGGCGCCCCCAGGGGGCGCGAGGTGCCGTTGCCGCGGCCACGCCACATGGGCGTGGCATCGAGGAAGTCTCCGCGCCACACACAGACCGGAGTGCCGGTCTGCAGGTCGTAGAAGTAGTGCACGCCTGCGGGCGTGCCGACCGCAAGGGTGTAGGGCAGCCGCTGCTGTCGATCTCCCTGATAATCAAAGAAGGAGCGTGACAGCCGGGGCTTGTTTCCTACCTTGATGGTGAAGGGAGAGGCCCCCCACGGCCGGGGGGTGTAAGCGCCGGGGGCGTGTAGGGACTCGGGAAAGGACGATACGTTGAAGATCCCCAGATTGGGCGGGGATTGCCGGTTCTCCCGGGCATAAACCAGGCGAAAAGGCGTCGCTCCGGCGGGCAATTGGCACTCGGCCAGCACCTCCTGTACGCGCCAGGCGTCACCCTCAAAACGCTGAGACCCGACTTCCAGGCTCAGGGTTCCGTCACAACGGATCATCAGCGGGTAAGTCCCGGCCTCGGCAACCTCGAGGGTGCCGGAAAAGACCATTCGCCCCGGGGCTTCCTCGGGCATAAGGGTAGCCGTAATGTCCTTGAGCCTGCCGGTCCGGGCAGGGGTCAGGCCATTGAGGTCCAGCCGGTCTGTAAATGCGCCCGGGTAGTAGGCATAGGTGAGGTTGCTGACCGTCACCTTCCGGCTGCGCATATGCTGGTAGCGGATATTGCGAAAGGCCACGGGGCCGTGATCGCCCTGGATCATGAGGGGGCCCCGGGCGACCTCCTCTGCGGAGATGGGGCCGCCGGTAGGCAGGGGTACTTCCAGGTTTTCGTGTATGCGCACGCCATTGAGCTCGACATAGACAAAGCGCGCATGTTCCGTTTTGTTGCCTGCCGCATCGAAGCGGGGGGCCCGGAAGGCAATGCGCATGTGCTGCCAGGTACCCGGGGCTTTGGCGGCATTGGTAAGGGGGGGCTTGCCCCGGTAGATGTTGCCGGGCTCATTGCTCCAGTTGCGGTAGATCCCGCCGATGTCCCCGAATCCGGGTTCCTTGACGCCCCAGCTGTCCAGCAGCTGCACCTCGTAGAGCCCTTGCAGGTAGATGCCGGAATTGGAGCCTTTGGGGATCATCACTTCCAGGTCTAGGAGCAGGTCGCCATGTTCCCAGGTCGTGACAAGGTTGTCGCGGCGGGTGTCGTCATTGTCGTTGAAGAGGATGCCGGTGCCGGGCTGGGTGCGCACCGCCGGCGGCGGTGGGGGCGGCGGCGGTGGCGTTTCGACCTGTCCGCGGCGGCGCTTGCGCTTTCGGCCTGGCGCCGGCTCCGGAGCCGGCGCCAGGCCGAAA
>RFHL01000782.1 GCA_003696875.1 Bacteroidota bacterium
CGCATATCCAGCGCCGCCAGAAAGAATGCTGACCGCTCCCTTTCCAGGCTGATTCCTAGCCGTTCATTCCTTACCTTTGCCGGGCAAAGGTTCACCACATGGCTACCTATTACATCCTCGACTTCGAAAGTACCTTCTTGCGGGTGGAAGCCCTGGAGGTGCTGGCCGAACTGGCCCTCGCCGGGCAACCCGATGCGGCGGAACGCCTGGACCAGATCCGGGAGATCACCCGTCGGGTGGCCGAGGGGACCCTCGCCTACGGGGACTCGCTGCAAGCTCGCCTGGATCTGATGCAGGCGCGACAAGATCATCTCCAGGCCCTCATCCCGCGGCTCAGGGAGGAAGTGTCGGTGTCCATTTCCCGCAACCAGACCTTCTTCGAAACCTACCGGGATCGGATATACATCCTCTCCCACGGCTTCCGCGAGTTCATCGAACCGGTCGTCGCCGACTACGGCATCCCGCCCAGCCACGTGCTGGCCAATACCTTCCGAACGGATGCTGACGGTCGCCTGATCGGGCCCGACCCGACCCACCCCCTCGCTCAAAGCGGGGGCAAGGCCCGGGTCCTCGCCGCCCTGCAGCTGCAGGGCGAGGTGATTGTCCTCGGTGATGCCTACACCGACTACGAGGTCAAGGCCGCTGGGGTCGCCCATAAATTTTTTGCCTTTACCGAAAACGTCCTGCGGGCTTCTGTGCTGGAAAAAGCCGACCACATCGTGCCCAGCTTTGAGGAGTTTCTCTACGTCAATCAATTACCTATGGCTCTCTCTTATCCCAAAAACCGTATCAAGGTTCTGCTCCTGGAAAACATCCACGCCAAAGCCGAAGAGATCTTCTCGGCCGAAGGCTATCAAGTGGAAACCATCAGCCGGGCCCTGGCCGAGGACGAACTGTGCGAAAAGATCAAAGGCGTGCATATCATCGGTATTCGTTCCAAAACCCGGATTACCCGCAAGGTCCTGGAACACGCCAACCGCCTTATGGTCGTCGGAGCCTTTTGTATCGGTACCAATCAGATTGATCTTGAAGCCTGTGCCGAGCACGGCGTCGTCGCCTTCAATGCGCCCTACTCCAATACCCGCTCCGTGGTCGAGCTAGCCATCGGGGAAATGATCCTGCTCACCCGCCGCATCCCTGAGATGAACCACGGCATGCACCAGGGAACCTGGAACAAATCGGCCAAGGAAAGCTACGAGATCCGGGGCAAAAAACTCGGGATCATCGGCTATGGCAACATCGGGGCACAGCTGTCTGTGCTGGCCGAAGCGATGGGGATGGATGTCTACTATTACGACCTGGTGGAAAAGCTTGCCCTGGGCAATGCCACCAAGGTCAACAGCCGTGAGGAGCTGCTGGCACTCGCCGATGTGGTAACCCTGCACGTAGACGGCCGCCCCGAAAACCGGAACATTTTCGGGGCCGAGGACTTTGCCCGCATGAAGCCGGGCTCTATTTTCATCAATCTCGCCCGGGGATTTGTGGTGGACATTGCCGCTCTGCGGGACGCCCTCGTCAGCGGGCACCTGCGTGGCGCCGCCGTCGATGTATACCCCAAAGAACCCAAGAGCAATGAGGAGGAGTTTGTCTCCGAACTACGCGGCCTGCCTCAAGTCATCCTTACGCCGCACATCGGCGGCAGTACACAGGAGGCCCAGGTCAACATCGCCCAGTACGTACCGGCCCGGGTGATCGACTATATCAATGCGGGTTCTTCATTTGGCAGCGTCAACTTCCCCAACCTTCAGCTCCCCGATCAGAAGACGGGCAAAGCCCATCGCCTCATCCATATCCACCATAACCAGCCGGGGATCCTGGCCCGTATCAACCAGATTCTGGCCCAGCACCATATAAACATCCTCGGGCAGTACCTCAAAACCAACGAGACCATCGGCTATGTGATCACCGACATCGACAAGGCCTATGACGACGATGTCCTGGAAGATCTCAAGCAGATCGCGGAAACGATCAAGTTTCGGGTGCTGTATTGAGGGAGGCTGCCAGTGCCGCGGCCTGCCTGGCCACGGCCGGGGTAGAAAACGGGTACCATGGCCGCCAAAATGCCGATTTCCCTTGGTGAAATCCGGCAAATGATTTAGATTAACGCTTGCGAGGCGGCTGTCGCCGCCGCCAACAGGAAAGATACCGGCGGGAAGAGACCCAATGGGAGGCCTGTTGTCTATGTTTCACGTAAAGAAAGGAGGTACCCGATGACTAGTTCCAGTTGCTATTCTATCAATTTCATCACTTGTAAGCCTACTCACAGGTAACATGTCTTGAAGACGCGTACCTTCCTGACTTTCAGGTGACTTTGCCCCCTGGCAAGCTTGAAATTGAAGAAACACGCGGAATAAACCGGTGCCGTAGCGGGCACCGGTTTTTTTTATTGAGCCAGGAGGGTCTGCCAGGCTTGCCAATAGGCCAGTCCCTGCACAGGCATCTGCGCAAACTCAGCCAGCGGCAAAAAGTAGCTCACCTTGAGGAAAGCGCATCGCCCGGTCTCCCGCCGCAACTCGGCGGGTGAGAGGCCGGCCAGCGGGAGGAGGCCCTCGGCCTCGGCCTCCCAGCGCCAGGGGTCTGCCTGCACCGACAGCCAGGCCCCCGGGGGCAATTCCGGATACCTCTGCAGAAAGCGGGGGAGGTACAGCTCCCGGTAGCGCCCCGCCAGCATCAGGTGAAAACCAATGGGATGTCCCCAAAGTACCAGGCTGCGAAAGGCCAGCATATCATCCCCTGCAAAGACCCGCGGACAATCCAGCAACCGATAGGCGTAGTGCCGATAGTTTTCGCCCCGGGATAGCTTGGGCGGCGTCACCCGCACCGCCGCCGGCCACGGCCCCGCTTGTACAACCGGCAGCAGCAGGTCGCGCAGATGAAGCAAGGCGGCGTCGACCTTTTCACTCACCTGATGTTTGATCGGCATAAATTCCCGGTCGCTCAGCACCCGGGCTTCGGCCTCCGAAAGATGTAAGAAATCGGGGAATTCTGTCATGTCTTGCGCTCACGGGTCAGGATTTCGTCCCATACGCGACGCTTAACCGCATCGCCAAAAACGGACAGACCGGCATTGACCCCCACGAGCCCCAGGGTCCCCAGGACCACCCAGGTCCAGACCGGGGCGTCGTCTCCCTTGAGGATAATGGCTTCTCCGGTCAAACTGAGCCCCAGGCCTACCAGCATCAGGCCAGCCGGGGCGATCCATTTCCATTTGCGTGCGGCTTGTTCAGTCATGGGTGTCGATTGGATTGAGGGACTGCTGTTCAGATACGAATGGGGTGCCTTCTGGCAGCAGCATATTTATTTTGAGTAAAAAATATTACACCTGTTAATTTTGACGAATTATGCACTTTCCCCGCAAACTGGACATACAGATATTTACCCTTGTCAGCCACACCGCATGCGGGCCTCCCTGATCGCCCTGCCACTTCTTGACCGGGGAGAAGGTCGTTTACCAGCAGCGAAAATAGAAAATACATGGCATAGGATTAGGTTAATTTGGGTTGTGTTTTTGTTTGTGTTTGGTCCCCTCTGCACGGGGGGACTTTTTCTTTTGCCACGCTGATTTTTCCCATTGGCCCGGGATTAGCGGCCATTGCGCCGGCAAGTGCCTGATTTGTGAGAACTTATGGCTAGCTTGAGTTAGCTAAAAGGACCTTTCGCATGCAGGAATCACTCACCTTTCTTCAGGATCTCGCCCGGAAAGCCGGAGACATCATGCTGGCCAGGCGCCAGCATCGCATCGCTCGCTTCACCAAAGCCGACGGTACTTGGGTGAGTGAAGTGGACCTGGCGATCAGCCAGATGGTATGCCGGGCGGTGGCCCAATTTGACAAAGGCTGTGGCCTCCTAACTGAAGAGACCTATGACGCCAGCCGCCCTCTGGGCAGCCGGGGTTTTGTGATTGACGAGTTGGACGGGACCCGTTCCTACCTCTTAGGGCGCACGGGCTATACCTTTCAGGCGGCCTGGTATGCCGAGGGCGGACAGCTGCAAATCGGTCTGATTTACGACCCGGTGCGCGACCTGATGCTGTACAGCGTCCGTGGGCAGGGCGTGGCGGTCCAGTCAGGCCAACACCTCAGCCGGGTGGCTCCCCCACCCTACCGGCCCTGGAACCAGCTGCGCTACGCGCACCATCGGGACCTGATGACCACAACCCAGCAACAGATGTACCGCCGTCTGCGCGTACCCGCGCAGCGCATTGTAGAGACGGGCTGTGTAGGCTCCAAAGTGATTGACTTTGCCTTTGGCAAGGTCGACGCCCTCGTGGCCCTCAACCGCTTTATTGGGCCCTGGGACTGGGCCCCTGGAAAGGTGATCCTGGAAGAGCTGGGCTACCGGCTCTCCCATGTGGATGGCAGCCCTCTGGCGCTGGTGCATACCTCCGATAGCAGTTATGGCTATGTGGTGGCCCCACCGGCGCACCACGAGCAACTGATCCATGGGCTGCGCTGGGTCCAGCAGCGGGAGGTCCGCCGGGCCAGCCCGGCGGTACACGCTCAGAGTTGATCAAAACGGATATTACTCCTCCTTGGGAGGCTCCTCTGCCGGCGGCGCTTTGCGCCGCGTGGTCTTCTTGGCGGGCGTCTTTTTGGCGGTGGTTTTGCTGCCCGGAGGCCGCCCGCGCCGGGCGGCGGGCTTCTCGGTCTGGGCCTCGGCCAGCTTGGCCTCCAGCTCCTCTACCCGCTGCTTCAGCGCGTCGTACTCCGCCTTGCTCGGCACGCTAAATCGCTCGACGACGCTCTCGACGGCTTCCCGCATTTTCTCCTCAAACTCGCCCCGCTTGGCATTGGTATTGTCAAAAAAATCGTCCAGCAACTTCTTGCCTTCTTTTTCCGACAGCTTGCCCTTGCCGACGAGCTCGTCGACGGACTC
>RFHL01000063.1 GCA_003696875.1 Bacteroidota bacterium
GATAAAGATGGTGGTGGCGATCATGCCCGGGGCACCCTGGGTGGCACCGTTGGGGGTAAACTCAGTCACGGAGGCTGAGTTGGAGCGGCCACCGGGTCCACCGGCCACCGAGACGGTGGCCAGAGAGTTCGCCGGCAGGGCCACATAGCCGCCGCCACCGCCACCGCCGGGTCCTTCGGCCTCATTGCCGCTGATAAACTGGCTGCCGCCCTCGCCGCCCTCGGCCGAGATGGTCAGGGCGCTGACTGAGAGGGCTTTGATCACGACGGTACCGCCACCACCCGCGCCGCCGGGGCCGTCGTTACCCCGGTTTTGGGTGTCTCCCCCATCGGCACCATCTGCAAAGATGGCCCCTTCACCAGTGACGGTCTGGGCGACGATGAAGACTATGCCACCACCATTGCCGCCGGCGCCGCCGGCGTTGTTGTTGCCATCGCCGGCGCCTCCGCCGCCGCCGAGGAAGAGCCGTTCGTCGGGATCGCTATCGAGTCCTCGACCGCCAAGGCCGCCGAGTTCGCGACGCTCGTTGCCCTTCCAACTGTTGTGTCCGGGAGGAGTGTTGAGCGCATTCCGGTTGCTGCTGGAATAGGTGTAGCCCCCCCGGCCCCCGCCAGAGGAAGTGGTATAGCCGCTGGCGGCCTGGTAGCCGGGGTCCAGGCTCCAGGCACTGGCACCGGGATCGGTGCTCAGCATGTGGCCCTGGCCGGTCCAGGGGCTGCCGTTGTGGCCATTGGCGCCGCCCCCGCCACCAGCATTGTGGCCGTTGCCGCCACCGCCGCCATTGGCGGGGGCGCCGCGGCCGTAGCGGTAGCCGCCGGCCTGGTAGTCGCTGTCACTGCCGGCGATGCCTTCGCCCTTGCGGCCACCGATGGTGCCATTGCCGTAGTAGTCGTTTTGGGTCCAGGTGTAGAAATTTTGATAGTCCGCGCCCCGGAAGCCCAGGCCGCTGACGTTGATCTCGCTGCCAGCATTCAGGAGGGCGGTCTCACTGGCGGTGAAGGCCACGATGCCCCCGGTGCTGCCGTCCCAGGCCGGGGCGGTCAGGGAAGCCCCGCTGGCCAGTTCCAGCGTAGTGTATTGCGGCACCCGGATGACCTGGGTCTTGCCGGTGGTGGTGTAGGCAAATTGCAGGGGGGAGCCCAACTCGATATCGTTGCCGTTGACGCCGGCGACGAAGATGTACTCGTAGCGGCCGGCTTGCCCGTAGTCCAGCACGGTGCCGAAGTTGGCATCCTGGCTCAGCTGGATGCTGGCTCCCTGCATCTGGATGACGAGGAGGAGGTCATCCTTCATCAGCGGTTGGGCGGCGTCAAGGTTTGCGATGTTGTCGACCGTGAGGAGTTGATCGCCGGCGCTGACCGGCGCCGCGAGGCTGGCATACTGGTTGACGATGGTGTTGGCATCGGTGATGGTTTGGGGGCCATCCCGGCCGGTAAGTTCGATGTTGTTGCCCTGGCTATCATTGGTGATAAAGAAGGAAATGGCGAGCAAAAGGCCTCCCAGCGCCAGCAAGGAGAGGATGTGCCGGAGGCGGAGGTCTGTCCGTAGGCTGGAATCGGGGCGTAGATGTGGCTTAGGCATGGTATAGGAGTTGGATATTGTATAGCGAAAAATACCCAGCTCTGGCTTGCCAAAATCGACTCCTTTGGCGCAGGGATTACAGGTGTAAGATTGGCGGTACAAATGTCGGATAATCCCCATTTTACATCCCTAGGGACGGGAGCATAGCGGGGAGGATCTTGGTGAAGTGGAGACAGGGGGGGCTTGCCGAGACTCCCGCTATGTGTGGTCTTTGCCGGGAAAACGTTTTTGTGGAAAATTAATTGACTGGGCGGCATGATAGGTTGAATGGTCATTTTAGAAAAATGAGCACTATTTACTCATCCTGCTGAGGAGGGCTGATGAAAACGCTCTTATGGATAGGCGGCTGATTGCTACCAGAGCAGCCCCGGCATCCCCACGCGCGAGCGGGGCGCTCCCCATTCGCCGGCCGAAACAGCTTTCCCTATCCATTAAGGCAAGGATTGACCAAAGTCATTTCCCCAAATAGCCGGAAAGGCTATCTTGAAGTGCGTCGC
>RFHL01000783.1 GCA_003696875.1 Bacteroidota bacterium
CGGCCGCGACGCGGCCGATGGGGCCGCTCGCGTAGCCCCCCACCCCGATGACGGCCTGCGGCTGCACCCGCCGCAGGATGCGCCGGGCCTGCCCCAGGCTGCGTAGCAGCTTGAAGGGAAAGAGCAGGTTGCGACCGATGTTGCGCAGGTTCAGCTGACGCTGAATGCCGCTGATCCACACGGCTTCGATCTCGAAGCCGTGGCGGGGCACCACATCCAGCTCCATCCCCCCTTCGGCCCCGACAAACAGGATCTCTACTGCCGGGTCCCGCTGCCGCAGTTCATGCGCGATCGATACCGCCGGGAAGATGTGCCCGCCGGTGCCGCCGCCTGATATGATGAAGCTGTTGGACATGGTGTAGAGGTCAGAGGTCAGAGGTTCCCGATTCTCGGGATTTCACTTCGTTCAACAGAGAAAAAAGCGTTATGCGCTGTAGGCCATCCGGCTCTTTTGTCGGGTGCGGCTCCCCCGGCGGGAGTTGCCCTGGTTTTCCATCGCATCGCGGCTCACACTCAGGATGATACCGAGCGAGACCCCGGTCATCAGGATGGAGGAGCCCCCCATCGAAATCAGCGGCAGGGTGAGGCCCGTGACGGGCAGCAGCCCGACCGTAACCCCCATATTCATCAGGGCCTGCAAGACGAGGACCGTCGAGAGGCCCGAGGCCATCAGGGCCCCAAAGGTCTTGCTCACCGTCACGATGCTCACACTTCGGAAGAGCAGGAGCAGGTAGAGCGCCAGGACGACTCCGCCACCGAGCAGGCCATATTCCTCGACGATGATGGCAAAAACGAAGTCAGCGTGGGCGTGCGGCAGGAAATTGCGCTGCGCACTTTTGCCTACTCCCTGACCGAAGAAACCACCCGAAGCAATAGCCAAATGGGCCTGTACGGTCTGAAAGTTGCCGTCGTATTCGCTGTTGGTGAGGCGCTCGATGTAGTCGCCCCAGCGGGATTTCCAGGTCTGGGAGCGCTTGGCAGTGCCGCCGAGAATCATCAGGCCCATGCCGGCTACCAGGACCAGCACACCGAGGTACTTGAGGTCCACTCCCGCCACAAACATCACCATCACGCTGGCGATGAACATGAGGGCGGCGGTGGAAAGGTCAGAGGGCGCAATGAGGCCACAGATAACGGTCACCCAGAAGAGCGCGGGCAGGAAGCCCTCGGTGAAGTCCTTGATCACGTCTTGTCGCTGTGTGAGCAGGCGGGCGAGATAGATCATCAGGGTGATCTTGGCCAGGTCCGAAGGCTGAAAGCTGTAGCCCCAGACCGAGATCCAGCGGGCGGCTTCGTTCAGCTCGCTGCCCTGCACGATGGTGTAGAGCAGCAGGGAGATGGTGACCAATAACAGCGCATTGGAAATGCGGGCAAAGAAGCGGTAGTCGACCAGGTGAACGCCAAACATGATCAGGAAACCCAGCCCCAGCAGAATCACGTGCTTGATCACGAAATACTCCACATCGCCGCCCCGGATCCGGAAGGCCATGGAGCTGCTCGCACTGTAGACGGCGAGCACGCCGACCATTCCGATCAGGAAGACCAGAATCCAGAGTACTTTATCGCCTTTGAGCCGGGTAAGAAGCCACTGCATGATGCTGCGTTTGATCGTGAGAGATTAAGGTTGTGCCGATTCGGCTTGGATGCGTTGCTGGACCAGCGCCCGGAACTGATTGCCCCGGTCCTCGAAGTTTTTAAAGATGTCGAAGCTTGAACAGGCCGGTGACAGGAGCACGGTATCGCCCGGCTGCGCTTTGGTGGCGGCGAGATCAAGGGCCGAGGCCATGTCGGCTGCGGCTTCCACCTGGCCCGGGAAGGCCCGGTCAAAGCCCGCCCGATTGGGCCCCACCACGATGATGGCTTTGACTTTCTCGGCCACCATGTCCTGGAGGATACTGTAGTCATTGCCCTTGTCCAGGCCACCGACCATCCACACCAGAGGGCCAGAAAGCCCTTGGAGGGCGTAGTAGACGGCGTCCACATTGGTCGCCTTGGAATCATTGATGTAGCGGACACCGCGTAGGCTGCCCACCGGCTCCAGCCGGTGGGGTACCGGCCGGAAGGTCCGCAGACCTTCCACGCAGCGCGCGGGGTCGATGCCCCAGGCCTTGACGGCCAACAGGGCGGCCAGCATGTTGCGCTGGTTGTGAGGGCCAAGGAGTTGGCTCTCAGCCGCCGGGAAAAGGGCTTCCCCGTCCACGACCAGGTGGCCATCGGCCACCCAGGCCCGGCTGCCGGGCTGAGGGGCTAGCCCGAAGGTCCAATGCTCGGCGGCCAGGGACCGCTGACGCAGCTGCCGCTGCGTCTCGGAATCTTCATGGCAGGTGATCAGGATGTCACCGGCCTGCTGGTTCTCGGTAATCCGGAACTTGGCCGCTGCATAGCGGTCCATCTCGTAGCCGTACCGATCCAGGTGATCGGCGGTGATGTTGAGCAGCAGGGCCACACTGGGCCGGAACTGCTCGATGTTATCGAGCTGGAAACTGCTCACTTCCAGCACATAGTCTGCCGAAGGCGCTTCTGCTACCTGTCCCGCAAAGCTGTCGCCGATATTGCCACCCAGGCGGATGTCCACCCCGGCCGTTTGCAACAGATGCCAGATCAGGGCCGTGGTGGTGGTCTTACCATTGCTGCCGGTAATGGCCAGTAAGCGACCGGTGCAGATCCGGGCGGCATATTCGATCTCCGAAATCACCGGAATGCCTGCCGCCAACACTTCCTGTACCATCGCCGCCGTATCGGGAATCCCCGGGCTCTTCACCACCAAATCCGCAGCTAAAATCTGCTCCCGGCTGTGTCCCTTTTCCTCAAAAGCAATCCCCTCCGCCACCAGCTGCTGCCGGTAGCGATCCCCGATCTGGCCCGCGTCTGATACCCAGACACGCTCCCCCTGCTGCCGCGCCAGGCGGGCAGCCCCTACTCCACTTTCTCCGGCTCCAAGGATGGCGATCATGTTTTGCGTTGAGCGTTTTGCGTTTTTGAGTTTTGTGTTGAGCGTTTTGGCTCTCTCCTCTGACTTCTCTCTTCTGTTGAACGTAGTGAAATCCCGAGAATCGGGAACCTCTCTCTACCTCAGCTTAAGGGTGGCAAAGGCAATGAGGACCAGCATGACAGCGACGAGGAAGAAGCGCATGGTGATTTTTGATTCGTGAATTCCGACTTTTTCGTAGTGATGATGGAGCGGAGCCATACGGAAGATCCGGCGGCCCTCGCCGTATTTTTTGCGGGTGTAGCGGAAGTAGCTCACCTGTATGATGACCGAGAGGGTTTCGGCGAAAAAGACACCGCAAAGGATGGGGATCAGCAGTTCCTTTTTCACCATCAGGGAAAGGATGCCAATCGCTCCGCCCAAAGCCAGGCTGCCCGTATCGCCCATGAATACCTGGGCGGGATAGGAGTTGTACCAGAGGAAGCCCAGGCAGCCTCCCACCAGGGCGGCTACGTAGACCAGCAGCTCCGCCGAGAGCGGGATGTAGCTGATGTTCAGGTAGCTGGCAAAAACCTGGTTCCCCGACACGTAAGCAAACACCCCCAAACCCGCCCCGACAATGGCGGTGGTACCGGCCGCCAAACCGTCGATGCCGTCGGTGAGGTTTACCGCGTTGGACACGGCTGTGACGATGAAGAGCACCACCAGCAGGTAAACGATCCGGCCTAGGATGGCTGGGTCGATGATGCGGTCTAGAAAGAAGACTTTCGAGTAATTGAAGACATATTCCTTGAAGAAGGGGAAGTCGGTGGTGTAGATGAAGCTGCGATCGCGGGGGCCAAAAAGCTCGCTCGCGATCAGCTTGCGGCTTTCAGCGGTGACCTCAATTTTCTGTTTTTCGAAGCGACGACCGCCATTGGCTTGCCGTACGATGCGACGGACGGTATAGCTGGCGATGTTGGCGTATTCGTCCCCATCTGGCGGGCTCACATATTTCGCCCCATTGATGCCGATGAGCTCATCGGCATTCCGGAAGCCCACGCTCTCCAGTACCGCGTTGGTCTCTACGCGATTGAGAGCCGTAAGATGGGCCCGCCGTCCCATGAAGTCCGGGTGAAACAGCATCGTGCCAGCCACAATCAACCCGAGTCCCAGTTGGCCGGCCAACTTGAATTTTCCCTTCAGGCCGGCCTTATCCTTCTTAAAAACCTTGATGTAGTCATCCACAAAACCAATCACGCCCATCCAGGCGGTCCCCAACAGGATGAGCCATACGTAGCCATTGCGCAGGTCGCCCCACAGCAGGGTCGGGATGAGGATGGAAGCCAGGATGATCAGGCCGCCCATGGTGGGCGTCCCGGCCTTGGACGCATGGTCCGGGCCGATGTCCTTGCTCCGGACCACCTCGCCGATCAGATTCTTGCGCAGCAGGTCGATAAGCTTTTTCCCGATCAACACCGAGATGATCAGGGAAAAAATGATCGACAGGATCGCCCGGAAGGTGATATAGCGAAACACCCCAAATCCGGGAAGATCATAGAGATCATTGAGCCAATCGAGCAAATAGTAAAGCATAGTGTCAATGCTGGGTCTGCCGGGCAGAGCGAAAAAAGATGAGGCTTAGGTTTCCTGTTGCATGGTTGAAAATTCCGCTTTGAGGATCTCCCGATCATCAAA
>RFHL01000784.1 GCA_003696875.1 Bacteroidota bacterium
AGGTGATAGGCTGCAGCACCACCAGGCGGTCTTGCCGGTGCCGGTAGCGGGTGCGCAGCAGCTGCGACACCTGCCGGGGCCGGATGCCCAGGTATTCCTGCTCAGAGAGGCTCACCCGGTCACGCTTTTCCCAGGTATAGATCACCAGTACCTGTGACCAGTAAGGGGGGAGGTCGGGAAAAGGCAAGCCCTGATGGGCGTATTGGCTGTAAAAAGCATTGATCTCATGAAAGCCCTGCAGGTTGCGGGCCAGGGCGATGTAGAGCAGCTCGTCGTCGCGACGAAATTCCATCCCCACCACCGGGTTGATGCCCGCGGCTCGGCAGGCCCGCACAAAGTCGTAGACCGCTGAGGTACTGTGAATATCGGTCAGGGCCAGGCTGCCGATGCCCTGGGCCTGTGCCCAGCCCACCAACTCCTCGACGGAGAGGGTGCCGTAGCGCAGGCTGAAGTGGGTGTGGCAGTTGAGGTACATGCTGGGGGGGGAGAGGTCAGAAGTCAGAGTAGAGAAGTCAGAGAAGAGAAGTTGGAGGAATTGTCAATCCCTGATTTGTATTGGGGGCACAGGAGATTCCTCTGGGCCTTTGCTGTGAGATCCTTGCTACAAATGTAGACAAAAGCTAATAAAATTAGCTATATTGCCATATATTTTTGCTTCTCATGGTCTCGCCTTCGCTTCCAGCCTATATTGCCTGCTTGCACCTGCCGGACTTTCTGGTGGGGCTGGCGCGTCGGCAGCAGCCGGCGCTGCGGGCTCACCCCCTGCTGATCGGGGGACAGGGGGACCGGGGTGTGGTAGTGGCCTGTTGCGCCATGGCGGCGCAGGCAGGGGTGCAAGTGGGCATGCCGGTGCGGCAGGCCCGGCAGCTGTGCCCGCAGGCCGCCGTGCGGCCTGGCGACAGCGAGGCCTGGCAGGCCGAGGCCCGGCGCATAAGCGCCCGGCTGCAGGCCGAGGCCCCACTGGTGGAGGAGGCTGCGCTGGATACCTTTTTCCTGGACCTCACCTCCATGGAGCGCTTTTTTGGGGCCTGGGCCGTGGCGCAGCGCCTGCAGGCGCTGGTG
>RFHL01000785.1 GCA_003696875.1 Bacteroidota bacterium
CCCCTACCCCGGCGGCGGCGGTCACGTCCTCGAAGCGCAGCCCCCCCCGGTTGAGGTAGAGGCGGTTGGGGCCTTGATTGGCTCCGAGGAAGAGGTCGGGCAAGCTGTCGCCATTGACATCCCCGACCGCCACCCCGCTGCCGTTGTAGAAGTAGGGGTAGTTTAGGATGTTGAAGGAATCGGTGGGCACCAGCCGGTTGGCGAAGTCCAGGCCACTCTGGGCGGCCGGCACCGCCCGGAAACGATGGTCCGCCTCGGGCTGGCAGGCCAGCACGAGCAGGATCATGGGTAGGCTGAGGGCTATGCTTCGCACAGACAGAAGGTTGGACAAGCCCTCATAAGGGTTTCAAACCCTTATGAGGGCTGTAGGGGGGATAGACTTACTGAGCCGGCGGCGACAGCCGCGGATCGGGTCGGTAACGGTACATCAGCACCGGCGCATCGTTGCGGGCGACGAGGACGCGCTGCCCCGGCAACAAGGCCATGCCTCGCACTTCGCCGGGCAGGCGCAGGCCCGACTGGGCCGCTGTCACGGCCCGGAAGCCGCCTTGCCCATCTCCCCGCAGCCAGAGGCCTTCGGAGGCATCGTAGATGCCCATCTCGGGCTTGACCCGGTACTGGTTACCGCCGAGCAGAATATCCCGCTGCCCGTCGCCATCAAAGTCGGCGACGAGGAGGGCATAGACGGGCGCATACTGCGCCTCGACGGGCAGGGGCTGGAAACGGAAGCGCCCACCCTCGTTGAGGGCGATGCCACTCTCCAGATGGAAGGCCTGCCAATGCAGCGCGCCTTCGCGCTCTTCTGGGCTGAAGATGTCTTCATAGGTCTCCCGGGCGTAGGCCTCGTACTTCAGATATTTCTTTTTGAGTTTGGGCAAAACGGTTACCAGGTCGTGCCGCAGCACCAGTGGATAGGCCGTGTCACCGTGGAAGGCGGTGAAGATCTGCTCCACCGAGCCGTTGCCGTCAAAGTCATTGACGTAGAGGGAGATCGGCTGGTCCGGGCTGGCCTTGAGACGGGAGTTGAGGCCGTGGTTGCCAGCCAGCAGGTCGGGATCGCCGTCGCCGTCGAGGTCGGCGACGCTCAGGCTGTTCCAGAG
>RFHL01000786.1 GCA_003696875.1 Bacteroidota bacterium
ACCAGAGGCTGCCCCCGGAGGGGCAGCCTCTGGCCTTATTTGGGCCGGGTCTGCCCTTTGTTCTGGGGGTGGTGTGGCCCTTTTTCTTGCCCTTCCCTTCCCTTCCTGACAGATGTAATGTTTGCCTCCCTTCGGCGCGGGGAAACGGCCTGATTCTGACTTAATTATTATGTGTTTGGACATTCCCGTAAAGCGAAGCAAGCGTGAAGCTAAGGGAGGTAATAGGTGCAGGCGCTTCTATCCGTCGGGACAAGGACCCACCGGGTCGGCTTGTGTACCGATGGATTGGGCACCATATGAGACCCCAGCGTCTATCTGGAGGTCTGATGCGCGTATTCCGAGCTAAACCTTACCTGTGGTTTTGGTTGTTTGGGCTGCTGCCGGCAGGGGTATGGGGGCAGGCGATCCCGGATGCCGAGATCTTGCCGGCCATGACCCCCGCGACGATCGAGGATCGGGAGCGGCAGGCCCAGGAGGCAGGTGAGGCTCCGGGCAACGTGCAGGTGCTGGAGGCCGGCTTTGTGAAGGAGTCGGAGCAATTGCCCCCCGGGGTAATGTATTTCAACGTGCTTCGCATTCAAAACAACTCGCCAGAGACCTACGTCTTTACGCCGGAGTTTTCGGTACCGGGGACCTGCAAGCTGATCCTGCAGGATCAGGACCAGGGGCAGATCGAGCTGCAGCCGGGCCAATCGCGCTACATGCCGGTCCGGCTCTCTTTCCCCAGCGATGTGGAGGGGGGCGTGCCCTATGACGTGCAGGTCCGGCTCAAGCAGCCCGACGGAAGCCTGGTCGCGGCTCCCATCCTGACCCAGGTACAGTACCGGCGGGTGAGTCGCTGGCGCATCACCACCCCCACTTCCAAAGCCTACACCTCCAGTGCGGAGGATGACTTTACCGAGGTGCGGATCACCCTTTACAACGAGGGGAATGCTCTGGAGATGCTGGAGCTGGAAGGGGATATTGGTCGCTTGCTGGAGGTGCGGGAGGCCAAGGGCGGAAAATACAAAGAAACCGTCCCGCTGCGGCCGTCGACGGATACCACCATCTTCCTGCACGTGCGGGTGCAGCCCACCGAGGAGTCCGTCTCGGGTTCGCCCTACCGGCTGGTGATCCTGGCCAAGGGGCCATCGGATACCGTGGCTCAGGATGTTTCGATCTTTTTTGAGAGCATCGACGCAGCCTACCGAAATCAGCTTTCGGAGGCTGAGGCCCCACTGATTATCAGCCTGAATCAGGCGGGACTCAATGAGCAGGCCACCACCCTGGTCAATCTGGCGGGCCACCTCTTGCTCACCGAGGGGCGGGAGTTGCATTACAACTACGGCTTTCAGCAGCAGTTCCTGGGCGGTCGGGAGATCAAAGTCGGGGAGATGCTCTGGCAAGGGGCGCGCATCTTGGCGACCTACCAAAACCGCACCAGCCAGATCCGGATTGGCGATGTGGGCGGCGGGACCGGACTCAGCATCGGCGGCCGGGGCCTGGCCGTCCGGCATGAGATCGGCGATACCCGGCTCTATGGGACCTTCGCCAGCAACCTGCGCCTGCCCATCTGGGGGGTTACCGGGGGCGTGAGCCGGGAGTTTAGCGACCGCCTGCGGATGCAGGCGGGGATCACCTACCGCAAGGACAAGACCGACCAGACCAATGCCATGGCTCCGTCGGTGGGCTTGGTTTTTTCGCCCCTCACCGGGCATACCATTACTGCCAAGGCGATCGCGACCCGGCTCACCAACTACGGGCGGGCCACAAAGCCCATTGACCAGCGGGGCCTCTACTACGAGATTGGCTACGGGGCTACTTTGGGCAACTTCAAATACCGGATCAAAAACCGCTACAGCAGTAAGGACTACCTGGGCGGGAGCCCGGGGATCATGGTACTTGATGGGGAGGCTGCTTATAAGTTGGCCAATGAAACCACCCTCAAGCTACGCTTTCGCCGCAACCGCAAGATCAATGAGGCTTTTGACGAAGAGGACATCCTGCAAACCACCAATCAACAGGTCTCACAGACCTTGTCGCTTTCCTACACCCTCAAGATCGGCAAGCAATCCATCGGCCTTGGGGGGGCCTATACCAGCCATCAGGTAGACAATACCTTCCACACCTACGATCGCAGCGATTTCGTCTTTACCCGGGGCTACACCTTCGGGATGGGTACCACGATCAAGGCCAAGAACAACAAGGACATCGCCTTTACACCGTCTATCCAGATGGCTTCTTCCAGCATGGTCCATACCTCCTCGGTTGAGGCCGTGGTGACGCCCAGCATTTTCAAATTCAAGGCGGGGGTGCGTGGGCGCTACAAGTTTGGCAGCCTTACCGCTGACTATATCTACGAGCCGGAAATGCAGCTACAGCAGCAGGCCTTTATCGAACAGAAATATTACCAGCAGCGGGTGCAATTGGGGACCTCTTTCAGCAATAGTTTTATGGGAGACAAGCTCAGTATCGCCTCCTCAGCCACAGCCAGTTACCTGCTGAGCGATGCCCTCCTTCGCACCAAGCTGGACGCCCGCCTGAGTTACCGAACGCTCGATGGCTGGAACTTCAGCCTGCATGCGAGCACGGATCCTATGGCCGCCTTTAGCGGGAACCTATGGCAGGCTACGGCCATCACCCTGGGGCTGCGCAAGGTCATTGAGGGACAACAGCCGCGCATGAAGTACTACAATCTCGAAGTTCAGTTTTTCAAGGATGAAGATGGCAACCGCCAGCGCTCCGAGAATGAGGCCGGCATAGCCAGCGTCCTGGTCAACCTGGAACGGCTGCCCGACTCGGAGGTATCCGAGGAGGGGGCGCCCGAAATTCGCTTCAAGGCGCCTGGCATCATGTCGGACAACGATGGCCGCGTATTGTACCGGAAGATTCCCCAAGGCAAGTATGCGCTCGGGATGAAGGAACTCTTTCCGCCCATGGAATACACCAACCTCAACGGCAGCGAGTTTGAGCTAGAAATGAGCAAGCATACGGTGATGCTGGTCCCCTATGCCCGCAGTGTGGCCATCGTGGGCAAGGTCAACATCACCCGCGACAAGTTCTCCCGCCTGTTTGGGATTACGCCGGCCAATATCCGGGTGACCGTCATCGACGCCAACGGGGATGCCTACTATACCCTGACCGATGATCGGGGCGAGTATATCATCACCGTGCCCTTCTCCACCCATTATACCATCAAGATGAAAAACGTCCTCGGAGACAAATTTGAGCTCAAAGGCGCTGAGCAGGAAATCGACGTTTCGGAAGAGGACCTGCGCTTCGAAATCAACTTCGAATTCAAGGAGAAGGGTCGCTCGATCAATTTTGGCTAAGGAGGGGTCAGAAGTCAGATGTCAGAGGCGAGAAGCGAGACCGGCGCGAGGACGCGCCTGCGAGATAGAAGGAATGCGCCCAACGCCCTACAAATCCCCCAGCTGCGGGCGCAGCACGATGTCCTCGACCACGGTCCGGGGGCTGAGGGCGCAACTGGTCCAGACCAGGTCGGCCACATCTTCGGGTGGCATGAGCCGCTCGGCGGGCACGTCCACACCCTCCCAGGAGGCCGTCAGGACGGCCCCGGGCATGATGCTGATCACCCGGATGCCGTGTGGCTTCATTTCCTCCCGCAGGTTTTTGGAAAAGCCTAAGAGCGCATACTTGGTGATGCTGTAGGAGCCGCCGTTTTCGTAGGCGTTCAGGCTGGCGATAGAGGCCATGTTGACGATGGTTCCCTGCTTGCGGTCCATCATAGGAGGCAGGACTCCCTTGGTGAGGTAATAGGTGCCGTCCATGTTGACCCGCATGAGCTGTTCGTAGCGCTCGTCAGGCTCGGTATGGATCTGGCCGGGCTCGAAGATCCCGGCATTGTTGACCAGGACGTCCAGGGGGCCAAACTGCGTATTGAGGGTTTCCGCCAGGGCCTTGACGGCGGCCTTGTCGCCCATGTCGCAGGGCAGGGTGATGAGGCCGGGCATTTCGGCCCGGGCCGTCTCCAGCGCGGCGGCGCCGCGCGCACAGATGATGACTTCCCAGCCCTCGATCAGGAAGCGCCGGGCGATGGCCCGGCCGATGCCTTTGGAGGCGCCAGATATGAAAATGCGTGGCATATAATAGGTTGTTTTCAGGTGGATGAATGGCTACTCGTAGCCGAGGGTACGGCCTTTTTCGATCGCTGGGATCCCCTCGCGCAGCCAGCGGGGGGCGGGCGCATCCTTCAGATAGTGGTCAAAAAACTGCTGCATCCGGATGCTGAGGTCTACCCGGTTGGGCCAGCGGGTGAGGTTGTGAGCTTCGTCGTTGTAGACCAGCAGCCAGGTCGGTTTGTCCAGCCGGCGCAGGGCCGCGAAGAACTCAATGCCCTGGTACCAGGGCACGGCGCCGTCGGCGTCGTTGTGCATCATGAGCAGGGGCGTCTGCACCTCGGGTGCTCTGAACAACGGCGAGTTGCGGATATAGCGCTCTGGGTCTTCCCAGAGGGTGGTCCCCAGCCGGGATTGAGTCTCTTCGTACTGAAACATCCGGCTGAGGCCCGAACCCCAGCGGATGCCCCCATAAGCTGAGGTCATGTTGCTGACCGGGGCACCGGCCATCGCCGCCGCAAAGCGCTTGCCGGTGCGGGTGACCAGGTAGGCGACCTGGTAGCCGCCCCAACTCTGGCCTTGCAAGCCGAGCCGACTCGAGTCGATATAGGCGCGCTCCCGGATCAGGTGTTCCACGCCACTCACGATACAATTGTAGGCGTCTTCCCCAGGTTGCCCAGTGGTATAGTGGATATCCGGGATGAAGACCAGATACTCATTGCTGCAGTAGTAGGAGGGGTAAATGATGGAACGGGACGGCAGGGGCGAATAGTAATCGTGACGGGTATCGGACTTGCGTTCGTAGAAATACACCAGCATGGGGTATTTCCGATCGGGATCAAAGTCGTCGGGCTTGTATAGCAATCCCTCAATCTGGCTGCCGTCAAATGCCTCCCAGCGAACGGGCTCCACTGTTGCCCAGCGGTATTCCTGCTGTTGCTGGTTAGCGGCCGTGCACTGGGCAGGCGCCCGGAAAAGGGTATCACTGGTCCAGAGATCAGGATAATCCGAGATGGATTCCCGCCTCCAAAGGAGGCGGTTGCCAGTCTTGGCACGCTTCAGCCCGCTATAATGATGGTCCGAACCCATCAACTGCTGAGGGGGTTGCTTGCCCGTCAGGGCAAGATGATAAAAGGCCTCGGCCCGGGTTTCCTCTGACTGTCCTTGCAGCAGCAGGTGCCCCGGCAACCAGGGGTCTTCCCGGTCCAGGTCCTGGAAGCGCAGGCGAATTCGGTTTTTGCGGCCCCAGCCCTGGCTGAGTTTTTGGGGTTTTTGGCGACCGGTGGGGTCGCAGGCCCAGAGGTCGTAGCGGTCGTAGAGCACGACCCGGTTGGCGCCGCGGGTCCAGCCCGCGATGCCGTAAGAGCCCGGCTCGGCCGGGATGTCTTCTTCCTCATCATAAAAGGCCACCTTGAGCCCGGCCGTCAGGGGCACCGAGCTTCCCGTCGCGGCGGCGTAGCTCATCCAGACCTGGGCCTGGGCATCATACCAGACGATAAACTCTCCGTCCGGCGAAACGCGGGTCTCATATTGAACCCGCTCCAGTGCGAGGGTGGCTTCTCCGCTTTGCAGATCAATAAGATAGAGGTCCCGATAGTGCGGGTACTCCCAGGACATGAAGCGGTCGTAGCGACGGCTGTCGGTGCCCAGGGCCCAGTCGCTTTCTCCTTCATCCAGGAGGTCGACCCGATGGATGGTTTCGGTGCCCAGTTGGCTCATTTCGCCCTGGGCCACATCCCATACCGCCAGATAGGTGCGGGTCTGATCGGCTTTCAGATCCTCCAACTGCTCGGGTTGCAGGCGATCATCCTGCCAGTGCCAGAGGTCGAGGCGCACCTTTTCCTCATCCAGCAGGCTATCTTTGGGGGCTTCTTCCGGTATCGGGGCGGTGCCAAAAAAGAGGCGATGGCCAGAGCGGGAAAAAGAGGGCGCCCGCTCGCTGCTCACCGCCCAGCCGGGCGGCAGGCGACGGTCGCTGCTGTCCACCACCACCCGGGCCATGGCCTCGGCGGTCTGGTAATACAGGTCGAAGATCTTGATATCCCCGGTGTCGGGGGAATGCAGAAAGGCTGCCTGCCGGCCCGCTGCATCCAGAACGGGATGCTGAGCGGCACCTGGCCCTTCAAAAAGGGTTTCCACATACGCACCATCCACCTGCAAGCGCTGCACCCGCACCGAGTCGATGGAGTCGCCCAGCGTCTGCAAGGCCAGCAGGGCGGTCCCGGAGTCGGCCCAGGCATAGGCGCTGACGGCCTCCAGGATCAGGCTGTCGCCTGTCTCCGGCTGTAGCAGCATGAGCGGATGGGTGCCTTCGGGCGGCTCGGCCGCCGTGCTGTCGGTGCTGTCTGCCACCGGCTGATATTGAAACGCGATCCAATCGCCGCCCTTGGGCGGCAGTTGGAAGGATTCCAGATTGGCAAAGGTGCGGAGCCGGCCTGTATGAGGGTCCCAGATGCCGAGCGTATCGGGGGGGAGGTCGTCGCCTTTCTTGCCGGCCTTCTTGGCGGCGCGGATGTGGTCGTAGGGAGCCGAGATGCGAAAGACAAGGTATTGGTTGCGCGGGAGAAAGCGAGCATCCTGCCCCCGGGCAAAGGAGTCGACCCGGCCGCTATTCAGATCCTGAACATAGAGCCAGCCGTCGCCCCGCTGGGGGGCAATCTGGTAGCTGAGCCAGCGGCCGTCGGCAGACAGGCGTTCATTGCGGATACGCTGCCAGTGATCGTAGATGTCGTGCGTCAAGGCGCGCTTGGGGCTGGTCTGGGCCAGCAGGCTGGCGGGGAGCAGCGTAACAACAAAGAGCCAGAGCAGTCGGATCATTAGAAGGATTGGGTTGAAAGAAAGGATGCGATTTTTTTATCCCAGGGCCAGCGCCAGCACGCAGATGAGCGTCATGAGGGCCAGGGGGATGAGCTTGACCACCTCCAGCTGATTGCGCACAATCAGGTAGGAAGGCAACCCAAGGAAGACAGCTCCCAGGAAGGCCTGCCCACTCGCGGCAAACTCATCATAGGGCGGATGAGGGCCTTCGTACTGCAACCACAAGCGGATGAGCAGAAAGGGGACCACCAGATAGACACCGCACCAGTTGGCGTGAGATTCGAGGTTGAACATAGGCAAACATAAGAATAAGCCGGCTGCCGCCGTTTTGTTTGGGGCTTGGCTGGCCGAATATACCTACCTCCGGGGGGGCTACCCAAGATTTTCTGTATTCTCCTATGTAAATTCCGTCGCTTTGATCTTTATCCGTATATTCGCTTACCGCGATCCTGCCGCCAGGGCAGGGCGTGGCTCTTTGCCTGTCAGATGAACACCCTACGCCACCTTCTGCTGTACATCCTGCTGGGATTCAGTGTAGGCAGCCCTACGCTTCGGGCGACCAATATCGACAGCCTCAAACGGCAGGTCGCGATTCTCATCGAAGCGCAGGAAGCCGTCGAACTCATGCAGACTTATAACGTGCTCGCCGAGCACTATTATCAGGTGCGCGCCTATCAGGAGGCGCTGCCCTGGTACCTGAAGGCTCTGGAGGTGGCGGAGGCGCTGGATGACCGGCCTCGGCAATTTGCCTATCTCGACCGGATCGGAGAGATTTATTTTTATCCCTACGACGACTACAACCAATCCCTCGCTTACCTCAAGCGGGCCGAAGAACTCGGCGGCTACGCCGAGGGCACCGAGGCCCGGGCCCGCAACCTCTCCCGCATCGCGGAGGTGTATAACGTCCTCGGGGCCTACAATGCCGCGCTGGAGTACCAGCTCGAAGCCTTACGGCTGTCCAAGAGCACCCATGATACGGCAAGTCTAGCCCTGGGCCATCGCAATATGGGCGTCCTCTACTGGGATCAAAAGCAGTACAAGCTGGCGTTGCAAAACTTCAAGCAATCGCTGGCCTTTTACCAGGCCGTAGGGCGACGCCCTCAGCCGGACTCGCTGGCCGCCTGGCGCAATGCCTATAATGTTTATACCGGCATGGCCTCCATTGGGGCCGCCTATCTGGAGTTGAATAGCCTCGACACGGCGCGGGTCTACATCCGGCGCTCGTTACGGCTGGCCGATTCCATCGGCCATGAGTATGGCGTAGCCTATTCCGAGGGCCTGATGGGCAATGTTTACCTGGCCAATGGCCAGTACGACCAGGCGCTGGTCAATCTCAAGGAAGCGATCCGCACCTTTCAGGAGATGGGCCTGCGCCGGGAATGGGTCTCCTTTTCGGTGAAAATCGCTGAAGTTTACACCACCCTCGGCCAGCCGGCGGAAGCCTTACGCTGGCTGGAGGAAGCCGAGGCGGCCGTGGTGGATCTGGATGCGCCCTCCATCCTGCGGGATATCTACAAGGCCAAGGCCGAGGCCTACGAAAAGCGGGGCGATCTTTCCCGGGCCTACATCAGCATGAAGCGCTACGTCCAGTACAAGGATTCGCTCATGAACGAGAAGAAGCTGGCCCAGATGGTGAAGGTGGAACAACAGTATGAGGTGCGGGCCAAGGAAGAAGAAATCCGTGATCTTCAGGCCCAGCAGCAGGCCTCCGACCGGCGGTTTCAACTGGTGCTCCTGGGGGGGATCCTCCTCTTTGGCCTGGTGATCGGGCTGCTGGTCTGGACGCGGATCCGCGCCCTCAATCGGATCAACCAGCTGCTGGAGGCGAAAAATGAGGAGATTCGTCTGCAAAATCAGCGACTGGCCTCCTCCAATGAGGACCTGCGGCAATTTGCCCACGTGGCCTCTCACGATCTGCGGGAGCCGCTGCGCTCCATTGGCTCCTTTTCGACCTTGCTCAAGCGGCGGTATTACGATCAGCTCGACGATCAGGCGCGGGAGTTTATCGACTTCATTTCGCAAGGGGTGAGCCGGATGAGCACCCTGCTCTCTGACCTCATGGCCTACTCGGTGGTAGGCATCCACGAGCAACCCTATGAGGAGGTGGATATCAGTGAGGTGATTGAAGGGATTCTGAGCAAGTTTCATAAGGAAAAACGCACCCAAGGCGTGCGCATTTCCATTCAGAACTTGCCTACTATCACCGCCCGCCGCGAACAGATGACCCAACTCTTTGAGCATCTGATCGATAATGCCATCAAGTTTCGCAGTGAGCACCCACCCGAGATCAGCATCCGGGCCAAGGCCCGGCCGGGCAACCGCTACGAGTTTTCCGTTAAAGATAACGGCATCGGCATCGACGAGGCGTACAAGGACAAGATGTTTGGGCTCTTTTTGCGGCTTCACCACAAGTTTTCCCACTATCAGGGCACCGGCATCGGGCTTTCCATTTGCAAAAAGATCGTGGAGCAGCACAAGGGCCGCATCTGGATCGACTCCGAGCTGGGGATGGGTACCACCGTCTTTTTTATTCTGCCCGAGTCTCCGCTGGCCCAGCCTGTGCCTAAGTCGGCCCGCCGCAAGGAGCGGCTCAAAACCTCCGTATGACCCAGGTACCTACGCCCCGTCTTCGTGGCTATGCGTATCTCCTGTCCCTGCTGGGATCTATTGGGGTGCCCTTGTTGCTTTCTTCCCTCTTACTGCTGTATCGGGACAGCTGGACGCCTTGGGTGGAGGCCGCCGGTCCCTGGGCCTGGCTCTACCTGAGTCTGATCGCCACCTTTACCATGGCGCTGGCCCTGACCCCGACCACCTTTGTGGCCCTGGTGAGTGGTTTCCTCCTGGGCTGGCAGGGCCTGGCGGGCATCTTGCTGGCTTATCCCGCTGCGGCCCTGCTGGGCCGCGGGATTGGGCTCTGGCTCTGGCGGGGCGGGCGGCAATTACCCCTGCTGGCCCGGCCGCGCTATCAGCGCTTCCTGACCCAGCTGAGCCAGGATCCCTGGCGCACCCTCATCTTTGCCCGGCTGTCGCCGGTCTTGCCCTTCGCCTTCTCCAACCTCCTACTGGCCCAGGTCCCGATCCGGCCCTGGGTGTATGTGGCCGCCACCATGATCGGCATGCTGCCCCGTACCCTTGTGGCCGTCTTCACCGGCATGAATGCCCGGGAAATCTGGTCCCTCCTCAGTGGGGAAGCCAGTGCCCCCGGCGAACAATTGCTCACCGGGGGCTTGCTATTGGTCTCCTCCCTGGGCCTGCTATGGCTGGGGCAGCGGGCCTGGAAGCGGAGTGGGGTAATTGAATAATCCTAGGATCCTTCCGTTTTTTTACCTGGGGATATCGTACGCCTACTCCTCACCGCAAGCAACAGCGCAGCCACGCCAGCGCGGCCACCCGGCTCTTGACCCCGATCTTGCTGTAGAGGTTGGACAGGTGGGTCTTGACGGTGGGTACGCTCACAAAGAGGCTATCCGCCATTTCCTGATTGGTTTTGCCCTCGAGCAAAAGTTGCAGCATATCTACTTCTCGCGCCGTGAGCGGGGTAGGGGCGTGCTGGTTCAGAAAATCCAAGGTCAATTGCTGCGGCTGTTGCCGCTGGAAGTTGTGGATGGCGACCTCGATGCTCGCCATGAGGTCGGTGGGCCGGAAGGGCTTCACCAGGTAGGCCGCGGGTCCGGTCGCCTTGGCGGCCTGGAGCGTACTGCGGTCGGCCAGAGCGGTCAGAAAAATGAAGGGCATGGGTTGTGCCGCCTGCACCTGGCTGGCGACCTCAATCCCGGTCATGCCGCCGCCGAGATCGATGTCAAAGATGGCCAGGTCAAAGGATTCAGACGCTAGCGCGTGGAGGGCCGCGGGCCCATGATGGGCCACCTTGCCCACCTCGAAGCCCAGTTCTTCGAGGGTCTCGGCGAGGTCGATGGCGATGAGGGCATCGTCTTCGACGATCAGGAGGCGAGGGCGGTCCATGGCATAAAGATTTGGATGGTGGTGCCGGGCTGGGCTTGGATGTCCAGCGTGCCCGACAGCCGGTCGACGAAGGTGCGCACGAGGCGCAGGCCCAGGGAGTCGGCGCGATGGGCGCCGGCATCATAACCGGGGCCGTTGTCGGCCACGGTGAGACGCAGGCCTTCGGTTTCGCGCTTCAGGCCCAGGTGGATGCGGGCCGCCTGCCCCGATTGCGGGGCATATTTGAAGGCATTGGTCAGTAGTTCGTTGACGATCAGGCTGATGGGCAGCACCGAGTCGATATCCAAATCGACAGTGTCGATGTCGCGGCTGGTTTCCAACTCCCCAACCGTGTCCTGATACAGGCGCTCCAGCTGGGTCAGCAGTTCTTCCAGATAGGCCTTGAGGTCAACCTGGGTGACCTCTGTATCGCGGTACAGAAACTGATGGATAAGCGAAATGGCCTCCAGGCGGGCCTGACTGGCCTCAATGGCGGTCTTGGCTCCGGAATCCTGCAGGCGGCGGCCCTGCAGCCGCAGCAAACTGGAAATCACCTGCAGGTTGTTTTTCACCCGGTGATGAATCTCCCGCATCAGGCTCTCCTTTTCGTCCAAAGCCTGGGCGAGATCGGCATTTTTTTGCGAAAGCAAGCGGTTCTGTCGCTGGTTGGTGCGCCAGAAAAAGGCGATCAGCAAAGCGATGATTCCCAGCAGGATGCTGCCGCCCCCTAGCATCAGTATCCGCCTTTCGCCCAGTTCCTTTTCTGCCGTCAGAAGACGGATTTCCTGATCCTTTTTTTCCGCTTCAAACTCCGCCATCATCTTGGTCATCTGCTCGTCCTTTTCCTGATCAAAAAGGGAATCCTGCAACTGCATATGCCGGTCCCGCCAGAGAAGTGCGGTTTGGTAGGCGCCCCTTGCCTTGTAGAGTTCACTCAAGGATGAAGCGAGGTCCACCTGCCGCTGCAGGATGCCTTCGGCCAGGTCCCAGCCGATTTGAAGATGAGTTTCCGCCTGATCCAGCTTGTTCTGGTCAAAATAAGCGATGCCCAAGGAATGATGGGCATTGGAGAGCCCATGCATGTCGTGGATCTCTTCCAGGTGGGGAATGGCGGCTTCGTGCATGGCGATGGCCTGATCGTACTCGCCAAGGTCCAGATAGCAGTTGCCCATGTTCATCAAAAATGCCCCATCTCGCCCAGCGATACCGAGGTTTTGATGGATTTCATAGGATCGCTGATACGCGGCCAAGGCACGGGCAGGATCCTCTTCCATGTATTGATTGGCGAGATTGTTTTCGCAGATAGCGATCCATTCTTGGTTATCTACCGCCTGGAAAATGTCCAGGGCAGCCTGGTAGTACTTTAGGGTTTCGGCGGTTTTATTGCGAATCTCGTAGGCCGCGGCCAAGTTGTTGAGGGTGATGCCCATGGCAAGGGAATCTCTTGCTTTCTCAAAGCTGCGATAGGCGGCCAGGTAATGCTCAATGGAGCCGGGGATATCCCCGGCCGAGAAGGTGGCAATCCCCAGAAAGTTTGAACCGCGGGCCTGCCAGATCGGGTCTCCCATCTCGGCGGCTTCCTCGGCATACCAGTAGGCATAGCGCACCGCTTCGTCAGGTTGAGATTGAAAATGCCGCTGGATTTCATCCTTTATCGCATTCAGCCGTTTGGGACCATAAGGCATGTCCCGGATGGCCCGGTCCAGCGAGTCCATGTTGATCTGAGCAGGGAGGCTGGCGCTCAGGGTGAGGAAGATGATGAGAAGCCAATAGCGCATACCCGATGTGTTTTCCTGGGCAAAAGATAAAAAATGTAGCGGAGATCATTGCGCCCGGCGCGCCTCAAAGCGCGCCAGACGCTGCCGGGCTTGTTTCTGCAACTGCTTGCGAAAAAAGGGTGTCCAGCCGATCAACCAGCCCGTAAGGCCCAGCGCTTGCCGGGCCCAGCGGTACAGGTCAAAACGGTCCGTATGCCGGATGATTTTGCCCTCGGCAAATTCAAACTGGGCCGTGATGCGGTTGTGAACCGGCCGTTGGCCATAATGGTAGTGCGCCTCCCAGCGGGCTTGCCCGCTTGAGCCTTCGGTCTTCACCTCCGAAAAAGCCACCGAAAAGGACTTGCCCTGCTGCGATTGGCAGAGCATGCGCCACATATTGCCGGCTTGGGCACCGGTGAGTACCCCAAAGGCAGGGTCCTCAAAGCGGATATCCGGATGGTAGCAAGCCGCCATGGCCTCGGCATCAAGCGCGTCAAAGGCGGTGTAGAAGGTTTCGATCAGGGATTGCATAAGGGAAGGTAGGAATAATGCCGCAAAAGGGAAGGGGAAGCCGCCGATTCTGGGAAGGATAGGAGCAATTCACCCGGTGCTTTGTAAGGCACGCAAACGCTTTACCCACGTGAAGAAAATAATTTGATAATTTTGGTTAACCAATTACCAATTGTATGGAGATCACCGACCATTTACAAAAAATCGCCTTGGTCAAGCCGGCAGACGAGGTGATCCGTCAGCTCAAGCAGATGCTGGCCGAGGGCTTGCTGCAGCCGGGAGACCGGCTGCCTCCTGAGCGTGTGCTGGCCGAGCGCCTGCAGGTGGGGCGCGGGCATGTGCGCGAGGCTCTGAAGAAGCTGGAGTTTTACGGCATCCTCGAAACCCGCCCCCAGAGTGGCACCTATGTGGCCCGGCTGGGTATACAGCTGATCGATAACCTGATCGCCCATGTGATCCGCCTGGAGGCGGACAGCCTGGAAGCCCTGGTCGAGACCCGGCAGGTGTTGGAGGTGCAGGTAGTAAGGTTGGCAGCCCAGCGCCTCGACGCCGAGGCGCGCACGGGCCTGGAGGCGGCCCACGCGGCCTTTTCTGCCAAAGTCGCCGCCGGCGAGGACGGCATGGAGGAGGACCTTCTCTTTCACCTTCGGCTCGCCCAGGCGAGCGGCAATCCCGTCCTGGCCAATCTGCTGGCCCTGATCGTGCCGCAGATCATGTATGCGGCACGAAAACACGACCTCTGCGCCGGCCCCCGGCCGGCGGAGGCCCTGCGCGAGCATGCCGCCATCCTGGCGGCGGTGCGGGCGCGCGATCCGGAGGCGGCGGCCGCCGCCATGGCGCAGCACCTGCGCCACACCCTTTCTCAAGCCTGATCTACCCTCATTCATTCTTCAGCATGCGAATCAAATCTCTACTTCTCGCGTTTGCCTTCCTGCCGGCCCTGCTGGGCGCCCAGCCCGTCTCCTTCGAGGTCGACTATTCGCAGCCCGGCCAGGCTTTTCCCCATTACTGGAGCAGCACGGGTTTTTCGCCCGCCGACCTGCTGGACTATCCGGATATGGCGATGACCCTCAATTATTTACAGGCTGCCCACGGGGAGGCGATTCGCTACAACCGGCCGCATTATCTGCTGGATCATGTGGGGGTATCGGGGTTTGCTACGCCCCGGCAGGCCTA
>RFHL01000787.1 GCA_003696875.1 Bacteroidota bacterium
ATCTCCACCTCGCTAATCGTGGCGTTGGGATAGTTGGTCGAGATGTAGCTGAGCACCGCGCTGGGCAGGGTGGCGGGATCTACGTAATCGTCGTCATCCCCGTCGCAGTCGTAGGTGTCATCGGTACCCAGGAAGTTGCCCTGAAGGTCAAAGTACAGCTCGACGCCATTGTCCAGTTCGACTTCGTACACTTCGGCCCCGCACTCATAGTCTTGTTCGGCTTCGTAGATGCTGGCGTTGGGGTAGTTGGTCGAGATGTAGCTAAGCACAGCACTGGGCAGGGTGGCGGGGTCTACATAGTCATCGTCGCACCCATAGGCATCATCGGTGCCGAGGAAGTTGCCCTGTAGATCAAAGTACAGCTCCATGCCATTGCTAAGCTCTACTTCGTACACCTGATTTCCACACTCGTCGTCCAGCTCGGCTTCGTGGATCGTCAGGTTGAGATAGTTGGTGGAAACATATCCCTGTACCGGACTGGGCAGGTCAGCTGGATCTACCGAGCCGCTGTTGGCGGATACTTGATCAGGGAGGATTTGCTGGGTTTCACAACTGGTAAGAATGGAAAGAGCAAGGGCTAGGGAAAAACTCCAATGCAAGATTTTCATAGGACTAAAATTGAAAGGTTAAAGGTGCTGAAAAGGACGGCCGTCTTCACGTCAAGTGCCAAGGCTTTCTTTGGCTTTGATTTCGAAAGGGGGAGCACTTGATCTGATTCAAAGGTAGCCCTTGGCACACCCCCGCAGAAAAACATGACAGGCAAGTTGTGAGATGAGATACAAGGGTATTGGAGGGAGGAACATAAGCCTTATGACCTCCTAGCGATCATTAAAAGCATTAATGGCTGATCAAAATTTTGATTTTGTGAGAAATACATATTGCCTGTTCACAAAAAATGCCCAGCTAGCAAAGGCTAACTGGGCATTTTTTTCTTGAGAGAAATGAGGACGACCTCTACCGTTGGAGCCAGACTTTGGCGTGATGCACCTGCCCATGCTGCCGGACCTCCAGCAGGTAATAGCCAGCGGGCAGGTGGCCCAGCTCTACCTCCAGGCCGGCCTGATGGGCCGGCCACACCCCTTCAGCCAGCGTTTTGCCCTGCAGACTGCGCAGACACCATGCGCCTGGGCGGCCCGGCAAGCGGCCGGTCCTTACCCGCACCCGGCCCTCAGTGGGGTTAGGAAAGACCTCCCAGAGGAGATCTGCGTCGGGCAAAACGGACAACGCAGGGCCTTCATGGCGCAAGACCTCCACGGTTCGGGTAGACTGGGTTCCCAGCGGATTGAGCGCAATGCGATTGCCATCGGGCTGGATGAGCAAGGCCTCGGTGACGGCCAGAGACAAAAAGCCCCGCTCGGCCAGGGCCCCGTACGAGCCAATGTCGTCAATCACGACGATGATGATGCCAGACATCACGAGCCCCTGGCTGGGGGGCGCAGCCACCTGATCCAGACGATTGAGTCCCACGCGCAGCCGGCGGTTGCCGGGCTCACGCAGGACCAGCGTGTCCTGGCTGCCTCCCGTCGTGAGCCAGCTCCCCTGGGGCGACACTTCCATGGGCTGGCTCAGAGGGATGCTGGATTCCAGGGTTAGGGCCAGGCCATAGGCATCCGGGATCGGTTGCCCGTCCGTGGTAAAAAGTGTGACCTGAAAGCCCACCGTATCACCTGAGCGCACCACGGTGGTATCCAGTTGCAGGCCCACCTCGACCTCGGCCTGGGGGTCTGGACTGAGCTGGGGCAAGCGCCCGGCCTGATAATGCGCGCGTACCAGCGCGCCATCACTGGCGGCGTCAACCAGTCCGTCGCCATTGGCGTCGGCGTGGGCCAGGTTGATTCCCGGTGCCCAGGGGTTTTCGACCCCAAAGCTACCGGCCCAGGGGGCGGCCGTCTGGGGCACATAGTCCGGGCTGGCGTTGGCTCGGGCGGGACCACTCTGGCCATGGACCAGACCCAGCAGCAGATAGTCTACCATGTCGACCTGTCCATCGGCGCTCACATCCCCCGGCCATACACAGTCGCCCTGCAAGCTGATGTTATAGCCCGCTTCTATGGTCTCGCCGCAGGCGTCCTCTAGTTTCAGAGTGTAGTTGCCTGATTCTTCAAAAGTAAAGCTCGCGGCCGTACTCAGAAGGCTGTCATCGTCGTTGCGCCAGGTATAGCCCACGGCTTCGGGGGCCGTCAGGGTAAGGCGGGGACCGCAGTGTACAGAGTCCAGCTGGGCCAGTTGCAGGTCAGGCCGCACCCGAAGAGGTACCCTGAAGCTGTCTACACAGGGGCCCGCACTGGCGACAAGTACCAACTCATAATCACCGGGATCACCGGGAGCTTCCAGGAGGGGGCTGGCCTGGCTGTTCACGGCTTCTCCATCCAGCCACCACGTATAGGCGGTCGCCTGCTCGGAGAGATTGAGAGGTATCAGGTCACCGCCCTGACAGGTCTCCAGACTGGGCAAGGTAAAGTATGCCCGGACATCGCAGCCGCTATTGTCGCACAGCACCACCGGACTCCCCAGACTCCCCAGGGGGTTGAGGGTTGCGGCAGCTTGGCTACCCGTAATGCCCAGATTGTTCAGGCTCAGTGAGACCACATCAGGCTGAGTATGGGCCACGGCGGTAGAGCGGACGGTATCTGTGTAGCAAAAGCTGTTGCCTTGCTCATCGGTCTGCCCCCAGTAGCTGCCGCCGCCGGGGCGGCGCAGCAGCCAGGCCACCAGGCCCGGGCGCGAGGTGCCCACCCAGACGGGCATGACGGCCTCACCGGGCCAGGCATAGCTACGGTTCAGCAGCAGGTCGCCATCGGACTCGGCATGCAGCAGCCGGAGGCCTGGTCCCTGGCTTCCGGCTCCGGCGCTAAGGAGCCACTGGTGGTAGGCGCGTCCGGGACCGCCCACGCTAGGCCCGTCAGTTTGTCCCAGATCCCATGTCGTTGCCCCCTCGTAGCCGTCGTCGCTTTCCCATTCCAGCAAAAAGAGCTGGCGGTCGCCACCGCTGAGCCGCAGTTGCCCCATGACATACCAATCCTCATCCTGTACGGATAGGCCGTGGCCCAGGGTCGCTTCGGCCCCAGGCCAGGAAATCTGGTCGGCGCCCACCTGGGTGCCATCGGCTTCGAGGCGAAGCCAGATGGTTTCCTCCGTGCCTTGTCGGAGGAGCAAGCCCAGCATTTCGCCCTCTACGGCCATGGCCACCGCTTGGAGGTCCTGGCCGCTGAGGCCATAGCGCTGTCGCCATTGTACCTGACCATCCCAGTCGAGGCGGGTGACCCAGAGGGCGGTGTCAGCCGCAGACAGGAACCAGCCGGCAGCCCAGGCGCCGCCTTCTGTGGCGA